>DBBA01000263.1 GCA_002291955.1 Rhodobacteraceae bacterium UBA996
TCGCGGGGTCCAGGATGCACAGGTCGGCGCGCAGTCCCGGGACCAGGGCCCCGCGGTCGGTCAGCGACAGGACACGGGCGGGCCCCCCGGACACCAGCGCCCAGGCCGGCAGAAGCCCGGCAAACCCCGCGATCCGCTGCGCGGCCCGCACCAGCCCCTCGGCCGGGTCCGGACCAGACACCAGACCGGCCGCCTGTCCCGACAGCGCGACGTCCGCCGCCCCGCCGCCGCTCAGGACGTCCGCCGCGCGCACCAGGACCGCATCGCCCGCGGCGACCGCGGCCCGCGCGGGGGCCGCCCGCACCGGCGCGATGCACAGCCCCGCCCCGATCAGCCGGTAGTATTCCCGCATCCCCGCGTCGCGGTCCCCGACCGACCCATAGGGAACGCCCAGCGTGTCCATCACCTCGGCCAGCCGGCACAGGTGCCGCGGCACCCCGCCGGCACCCTCCAGCGCGGCCTCGGCCCGCACCCAGGCCGCCGCGGCGCCGGGCGACAGGTCCGCGCGCAGCCGTTCCAGCGACTCGGGCAGCCGGTCGCCGAACAGGACCAGGTCCGCCCCGTGGCGGCGCAGGGCCGCGGCCAGCCGGTCGGTCGTGCCGGTCGTGTGGGTCTCGACCCGCAGGGCCAGCCGCGTCTCGCACGGGCGGTCATCCGCCGCAGGGGCGTGCCGCGCCGCCATCTGCGCCTCGGCCGCGTCGGGGCCATGCGGCCCGCCTTCCCAGGACCAGCCCTGCACCTGCACCCGCGTGGTCACGCCCGCAGCCGCAGCTGCAGCCGCAGTCGCATCGCCGGACCCCTCGGACCACAGGTCCACGATCCCGGGCATCACGCGATAGCCCGTCAGGTCCACCGTCCGCCGGGCGGCGACATCGGGCGCACCGATCCGCGCGCCCGGCACGACGAGGGACTGCGACACCAGTCCCGCAGGGGTCAGGACCTCGGCGCCGACGATCCGGTAGGGCTGGGGCAGGGGCATCGGTCCACTCGCTTCGACAAGTGGACATGTGGATAACACAGCTGCGCAACGGCCCTGTGACGCCCGCGCACCGGTTGCATGACGACCGACGCACTCCCGCTGACAGGTGCGTGACCGCTCACGCCCCCAGGGCCCAGCGCGCGACCCGCCGGAACCGCCCGTCGGCGCCCTCGCCCGCCAGGGCCAGATGCCCGATCACGAAGGGGCGGGGCAGCACCGGCACCAGCCACCCCTCCAGCGCCGCCGCCACCGCCGCGCGCTGGTCCGCGGGCAGGCGGCCGGTCAGGGTCATGTGGAACCCGAACTCCTCCATCACATAGGGGTAGCCCCAGCGCTCCAGCAGCGCGTCCTGCCGCGCGGTCAGGCCGGCCGCCCGGCGCCGCGCCGTCTCTTCGGGCGGGGCGGGCGCGCGGAACGGATCGAGGTCGGCCACCACCCGCGCCGCCAGCGCATCGAGTGCGCCCGTGTCGCCCGCGGGCGTCAGCGCCAGGAACCCGTCCGGATCGGTCAGCTGCAACCCCTCCAGCCGCACGGGGGCCAGCCCCGCGCACAGCGTCGCGCTGGCCGCCATCAGGTCGCCGGGCGTGGTCCCGTCGGCCAGGCGGAACGGCGGCTTGATCGTGGCGTGAAAGCCATACCGGCGCGGCACCCCGGTCAGGTCGGCCACCGGCACCGGCAGACCCGCGACGCCGGGATGCGCCACCGCGCGCCCGCCCTCGACATCCCAGCCCAGCCACGCGGCCCCCGCCGCCGCCAGCCCGGCCGTGATCCCCTCGGGCGGCGGCAGGTAGTACACCGCCCACCGCGCAAACCCGCCCTCTGCCGTCCCCATGCCTGCCCGTCCCTGTTCCACCCGCGTTCCCCGATGCCGCGCCCGTATGACACCGCCATGACACCCGGCACCGTTTCACGCTTGACGCGGCCCCCCGGCGCCGCTATCCGGCGCGCCTGACATTCCGGCGCCCGCCTTGGGCCGCCACCGGGCCGACGCACCCGGTATCCGACCAGAACCCGAAGGAGCAAGGCCATGTCGCGCCGCTGCGAACTGACCGGCAAGGGCCCGATGACGGGCAACAAGGTAAGCCACGCCAACAACAAGACCCGCCGCCGCTGGCTGCCCAACCTGAACGAGGTCACGCTGATCTCGGACGTGCTGGGCCGGTCCTTCAGCCTGCGCGTGTCCTCGGCTGCGCTGCGCACGGTCGACCACCGCGGCGGGCTCGACGCCTTCCTCGCCAAGGCCAAGGACGACGACCTGTCGCCCGCCGCGCTGAAGATCAAGCGCGAGGTCGAGAAGGCCCAGGCCGCCGCCTGATCGCCGCCTCCGGACGTTGCCCGACAGCCCCGCGCCCTGCCGCGGGGCTGTTGCGTTTTGTCGCCTGTCCGCGACCGCGCCCGGCGACTACACTGCGGACCATGCGTCCGTTCGCCCGCCTGCTGCATCTTGGCCTTTGCCTCGCCCTCGCCCTGTCGGGCGGGGCCGTGGCGGGGCACGGACCGGCGGTCGCGGGCTATGCGGAACTGTGCCGCGATGGCGCAGCCGTCATGGTCGCCGTGGATGCCCGCGGGCAGCCGGTCGACCCCGCACCGGACGGTCCGCCGCATTGCCCCGATTGCCTGGTGCCCGTGGCGGGGCTTGCCTCCGGCGGTCCCGCGGTCCCTGCGCGCCGCGCATCCGCCACCCGCGCCATCCGTCCGCGCCCTCGCCGCCGCATCCGCATCGATCCCTCCTGCACCGCGCCACCCGCGCGCGCGCCGCCGTCCGCAGCCTGACCGACCGAACCCGATCCGTCAGACCGCGCACGACAGGAGTGACCCATGCTGCGCCCCTTCCATTCCGCCGCCCTTGCGGCCTGCCTTGCCCTTCTCACCCTTGCGCCCGCCCTGGCCCACGACGGCTTTGCCGTCCGTGACGCCTATGCCCGCGCGGCCAGTGCCGCCGCGCAATCGGGCGCGATCTTCATGGTGATCGAGAATCACCGCGCCATCGACGACCGCCTGATCGCGGTCCGATCCGATGTCGCCGAACGGGTGGAACTGCACACCCACGTCCAGGACGCGCAAGGCGTCATGCGAATGATCGAAGTCGAGGATGGTTTCCCTATCCCCGCCGAGAGCGAACACGCGCTGTCCCGCGGTGGCGACCATGTGATGCTCCTGGGCCTGACCCGGCCCCTGACCGACGGCGAGATGGTGACACTGACGCTGGTGTTCGAGCAGTCGGGCGAACTGACCGTCGAGGTGCCGGTGGACAACGCCCGGACGGACGCGGGCGCCCACGGTGACCACGGGGCCGGGCACGGCTCTGGGCACGGGACAGGTCACGGTCAGGGCCACGGTCAGGGCCACGGGGCGCACGGCGCAGGCAACTAGGCCGTCACCGCAGCGCGCGACGCCGGTATCCGCGCACCACCCCTCCCCCTTGCTGGGGAGGGGATGGGGCAGGCGGGCCCCCGCCTGCCGCCGCCCCGCTCGCCGCCGCCCCCGCCCTCAGGCCGCGTCGTCGCCGTCGTCGTCGCTGTCCGGGCCGCAAGTCGCCTCGGCGGCCTGCACGAAGGCCATGTAGCGCGCCCAGAAGGCATCGTTGCGCGGCGTATCGGACAGGCGGACACTGTGCGCCCGCTCGGGATCGGCAAAGAACGGCACCATGCGCCGCTGGTCCGCCGCCGACAGGCTGCGGTCCGCCACGCCCTGGATGCAGCCGCACAGCGCCCGCTGGTCGGCGGTCTGCCGCGGGCCGGTCAGGCAGGCCAGCCCGATGCCCCCCGACGCGCCGCTGCCACAGGCCGCCAGCACCAGGACCAGCCCCAGCCCGGCACCGATGCACCGTGCCGTCCGTGGTGTGCCCGCGCCGACTCTGCCGGTCGCTTCGCGTGTCTGCCCTGTCCCTGCCATCCGTCCCGTCCCATGCGGGCTCTCCCGCCTGTCTCCCGCTCTGTCCGTCGCTTGTGCCACCGGGCGGGCCATCCCCGCAACCGCGCAAGCGGGGGCCTCTCACGTCCACGTCATGGGCGCGCACCGCTTGCTTTTCGGGCATCACCCGCATGCATGCCCGAAATTGCAGCAAACGCGGCCGTTTGCGCCGGTCCCTGTCCCGCGGCAACCGTGTCATGTTTGTGGCAGTCCGGGCGCAGACGCTCAATGGCACCGGGTCACCCTCGGGCGACTCAAGAACAGTGTGTGCGGCGGCGTCGGGCCTTGGAACGCGAGACGCCACCGCACGGGTGCAACTTTCGTTGCGC
>DBBA01000382.1:0-176 GCA_002291955.1 Rhodobacteraceae bacterium UBA996
CACCGCCGCGGCGCGGGCCGAGCGCGCGCGGGGAGCCGTCGAGGCCGCGCGACGGGACGAGGCCGCCCTGCGCGAGGAGCTGGCGGGTCTGAACGCGCGGATCGAGGGGCTGGCCGCGCAAGGGATCGAGGAGCGGCTGTCGGCGCTGGCGGATGCGCGCGCCGAGGCCGAGGCGC
>DBBA01000382.1:515-2883 GCA_002291955.1 Rhodobacteraceae bacterium UBA996
GCGCGCGCCGAGGCCGAGGCGCGGGCCGCGCGCTACGGCGCCGAGGTGCAGGCGCTGACCCGGCTTGCGCGCGCACTGGAAGACGCGCGGGGGCAGGCGCGGGCGGCCTACTTTGCGCCGGTGCTGCGCGAGTTGCAGCCGCTGCTGGCGATCCTGCACCCGGGCGCGGCCGTGTCGCTGGATGACCAGACGCTGTTGCCGGGCGGGCTGACCCGGGATGGCCAGCTCGAGGCGCTGGACATCCTGTCGGGGGGCACGCGCGAGCAGATCGCGGTGCTGACGCGGCTGGCCTTTGCGCGGCTGTTCGCAGGTGCCGGGCGGCATGTGCCGGTGATCCTGGACGACGCGCTGGTGCACAGCGACGATGACCGGATCGAGGCGATGTTCACCGCGCTGCACCGCACGGCGCGCGACCAGCAGATCCTGGTGCTGACCTGCCGCAGCCGGGCCTTTGCCGCGCTGGGGGGCGCGCGGGTGGCGGTGGCGGTGTCGGAAATCGGCTGATGCCATTGGAAAGGGGCGGTCCGGGCTGGACAGGCCGCGCGCCCGTGCCCGAGGTGGCGGCGCGACGGGATGCGCCAGGGACCTTTGCATGATCATCGACTGCCACGGGCACTACACGACCGAACCGCCGGCCTTCGTGGCGTGGCGAAAGGCGCAGGTCGCGCATTTCGACGCGCCCCTGAAGAACGCGGCCCCGGTGATGCCGCAGATCGGCGACGACGAGATCCGCGCGTCGATCGAGGGCAACCAGCTGGCCGCGCTCCGCGCGCGGGGCTGCGACATGACGATCTTTTCCCCCCGCGCCAGCGGCATGGGCCACCATATCGGGGACGAAGCCGTGTCGATGGCCTGGACGCGGGCGTCGAACGACATGATCCACCGGGTGGTGACCCTCTTCCCCGACCACTTCGCAGGCGTCTGCCAGCTGCCGCAGTCGCCGGGCGTGCCGGTGGCCAACTCCATCGCGGAACTGCGGCGCTGCGTGCTGGAGCTTGGCTTTGTGGGCGCCAACCTGAACCCCGATGTGTCCGGCGGGCACTGGACCGGCGCGCCGCTGACCGACCGGTCGTGGTACCCGATGTTCGAGGCGCTGGTGGACCTCGACGTGCCCGCGATGATCCACGTGTCGGGGTCCTGCAACCCGAACTTCCACGCCACGGGGGCGCATTACATCAACGCCGACACGACCGCCTTCATGCAGTTCCTGGAAGGCGACCTGTTCCGCGATTTCCCCGACCTGCGGCTGATCATCCCGCATGGCGGGGGGGCGGTGCCCTATCACTGGGGCCGCTACCGGGGGCTGGCGCAGATGCTGGGCAAGCCGCCGCTGGCCGAGCACATCATGCGCAACGTCTACTTTGACACCTGCGTGTACCATCAGGCCGGGATCGACCTTCTGTTCCGGGTGATCGACCCCGACAACATCCTGTTCGCGTCCGAGATGTTCGGCGCGGTCAAGGGCGTGGACCCCGAGACGGGGCACAACTTCGACGACACCAGGCGCTACATCGAGGCGCTGGACCTGCCGCCCGCGACCCGCGCCCGCGTGCTGGGCGGCAACGCGCGCCGCGTCTACCCAAGGCTCGACGCCGCGCTGAAGGCGCGGGGGCGGTAGGGGCGCTGAACCGACAGGCAACGCGGGCCGTGCGGCGCGCATCGGCGCGGTCCGGTCGCGATTGCACTTGCCGCCCCCGTGCCGGCGGGTAGCGTCAGGGAAACTCTGGAACGGAGTCCGCTATGAAACGTCTTGTCCTTGCCACCGCGCTGGTCGCCGCCGCCTCGCCCGCGCTGGCCCATGTGGACCCTGTCGCGCACGGGTCCCTTGCGGCCGGGATGACCCACCCGGTGTTCGGGGCCGACCATGTGCTGGCGATGGTGGCCGTGGGCCTGCTGGCGGTGGTCGCCGGGGGACGCGCGCTGTGGGTGCTGCCCGCGGCGTTCCTGTCCTGCATGGCGCTGGGCTACGCCGTCGCGCTGGCAGGCGTCACGCTGCCCCTGGTCGAGCCGATGATCCTTGTCTCGGTCCTGGCGCTGGGCCTGCTGGTGGCGCTGGCCGCCCGCCTGCCCCTGGGCGCGGCGGCGGCGATGGTCGGCCTGTTCGGCATCGCCCACGGCGCGGCGCATGGTGGCGAGTTGGGCACGGCCGGGGCGCTGGCCTTTGGCGCGGGGTTCCTGCTGGCGACCGGCCTGCTGCACGGCGCGGGCATCGCGCTGGGCGTCGCCGCGCAGCGGGTGGCGACCGGCACGGCGGCCCGTGTCATGGGCGCGCTGGTGGCGGTCGCGGGGGGCGTGCTGGCCGTCGGCTGACTGTCCCGGGCGCGGCGGGCGTTGCGCGCCCGCCCGCCCCCTTCAGGCCGCACCCTTC
>DBBA01000196.1:0-3021 GCA_002291955.1 Rhodobacteraceae bacterium UBA996
GTGACGATCAAGGCCGACCGGGCCGGGGCCACTGTAATCTTCGCCGACGGCACCGCGCACCGGGTGGAATCCGACTGGACGCCGGGCGATGCGCTGGCCCGCCTGATGGTGGACGGCACGGCCCTTGTCCTGAAGGTCGGCAAGGTGCCGGGCGGGTTCCGCCTGCGCCTGCGGGGGGCCGACCTCAAGGTGCTGGTCCGCACGCCCCGCGCGGCGGAACTCGCGCGGCTGATGCCCGAACGCGCGGCCCCCGACACGTCCAAGGTCCTCCTCTGCCCGATGCCGGGCCTTCTGGTGACCCTTGCCGTGGCGGTGGGGGACGAGGTGCAGGACGGCCAGGCGCTCGCCACCGTCGAGGCGATGAAGATGGAAAACACGCTTCGCGCCGAACGCCGCGGCCGCGTCAAGCGTGTGGCCGCGAAACCCGGCGACAGCCTCGCCGTCGATCAGGTGATCCTGGAGTTCGAATGACGTGACCGCCGCAGGCGCCCTCGCCGCGACCTACGCCGGTCTCTGCGCGGTCGGCGGCCTCGCGGCCCTCGCCGCTGCGCTCGGCGGGGCGCGCACGCACTTCGCGGTCGGCAACCTCGCGCCGACCTACGCGGCGCTGGTCCTGTCGCCCCTCGCCTACGAGGCCGCGCGGCGACTGGGCGGGGCGGCGGGCCTTGACGCGCTGCAGGCGCGCTGGGCGGCAGCTGGCCTTGCCGTTCTGGCGCTCTACGCGATCCTGTCGGACACGGCCCGCTCCGTTCTGGCACAGGCCGCGCTGATCGCGCTGCCGCTTGGCGCACTCGCCTGGGCGTTGCTCGACAGCCTCGTGGACCGGATGACATCCGACGCCGCCGTGGCGGGGCAGGGCGCGCCGCCGCCGCTGCTGTTCGGGGCCGTGATCACGGGCAGCGTGGTGGCCCTGGGTTGGGTGTTCACCTACGCGCTCCAGGAATACCGCCGCGCCGACGAACGCGCGCAGGCCGTGGACGACCTGCTGGATGCGCTGCGCGCCGAGATCGTGGACTATCTGACGGACGAGGCCCGCGGCAAGCTCGACCGCTCGATGCCCGACACGCTGGCCCGCATCACCGGCGAGCCCGGGTTCGTGCCCTTCGTGCCGTCGGGCCGTGGGGCGGTCGTGTTCGACGCGCTGAAGGACCGGCTGCACCTGATGCCGTCTGCCGCCACCGATCCGGTGGTGCAATTCTACGTCCAGTTGCAGGACATCCATGTGATGTCGAAGGACCTGCAGTCCGAGCCGTTCCGGAACCTGCCAGCCGACCGCATGGCGGCGGCCTACCGCGACTTCATGGAACTGCGCACCGATGCCGACGCCCTGGCAAAGCGTGCGCTCGCGGCAATCCTGACCGAACAGCGTCAGTTCCCGACCGAGGTGTTCGCACAGTTCGGAGTGGGTGCGCCCGACGCCAGCGACCGGCCCAGGACCGATCTGGCGTTCAGTAACTCGCGCTCGGGCGAGACCGACCCTCCGCCGGGCGCGGGGTCGGGCGATAGGGGAACAGAAGGGCGAGGAGCGCTTTCATGATCCTGAACATAGTCGATCCGGCCCGTTTTCGCAAGATCGCCCCGCCGGCGCGACCGGGCGCGCGCTACCGCCCCGACGGGCTTGCCTGCAGTCGGTCCTGGATTTCCTGCTGGCCCTGCGGCGTGCGGTCGATGGCCCCCGTGATCTCGCGCACGTCCCAGGGGCTGGGCTTGCGCTGGATCACCCGCCCGTCCTTGCCCACCAGCACCAGACTGAACCCCCTGGGCCGCAGCGCGCGCCGGATCTCGGACCGCGCAGCCGGGTCGGTGTCGGTGATCACCACCACGTTGCGGATCGCCAGCACGTCGGGCCGCTCCTCCAGCAGCGCCATCTGCCGCACGAAGTTCGGATCGGCGGGCGAATCCGCAAACACCACCACGGGCCGCGCGACCCACTGGAACTCCTCCAGCGTCAGCCCCTCGGCCGGGACAGGCTCCAGCGCAGGCGCATCCGCCGCCGCCAGGGTCTGCGCGGCGACCGGCAGCGCCAGCGTACAGCTCACGATCAGGGCAAGCAGTCGGGTCATCGGGCCTCCTTTCCCTGCCCATATAGGCGGGCTCGCCCGCGAAGCGAAGCATCCGCGCGCGCCTGTCGCGGCACATCCCCTGAAGGAGTAACGCCATGGCCGATCCGGACCACTGGGCCGACCTCGCCCGGCGCGAGTTGAAGGGCGCCGATCCCGCGTCGCTCACCTGGACCACCCCCGAAGGGATCGCGGTCAAGCCGCTCTACACCGAACGGGACGCGGCCGACCTGCCGCATACCGGCACGATCCCCGGCGCCGCCCCCTTCGTCCGGGGCGTGCGCGCGACCATGTACACCGGGCGCCCCTGGACGATCCGGCAATACGCGGGCTTCTCCACGGCGGAAGCCTCGAACGCCTTCTACCGCAAGGCGCTGGCGGCCGGGCAGCAGGGCGTCAGCGTGGCCTTCGACCTCGCCACCCACCGCGGCTACGACAGCGACCACCCGCGGGTCGAGGGCGACGTGGGCAAGGCCGGCGTCGCCATCGACAGCGTCGAGGACATGAAGATCCTGTTCGACGGCATCCCCTTGGGCGAAGTGTCCGTGTCGATGACCATGAACGGCGCGGTCATCCCCGTCCTCGCCGCCTTCATCGTGGCGGGCGAGGAACAGGGCGTCCCCCGCGCCAAACTCTCCGGGACCATCCAGAACGACATCCTGAAGGAGTTCATGGTCCGCAACACCTACATCTACCCGCCCGAACCCAGCATGAGGATCGTCGCCGACATCATTGAATACACGGCGCGCGAGATGCCGAAGTTCAACTCGATCAGCATCTCGGGCTACCACATGCAGGAAGCCGGCGCGACGCTGGTGCAGGAACTCGCCTTTACCCTCGCCGACGGCAAGGAATACGTCCAGACCGCACTCGCCCGCGGCATGCAGGTCGATGACTTCGCCCCCCGCCTGTCCTTCTTCTTCGCCATCGGCATGAACTTCTTCATGGAGGCGGCGAAACT
>DBBA01000196.1:3432-3633 GCA_002291955.1 Rhodobacteraceae bacterium UBA996
GCCCGAATCCCTCATGCTGCGCACCCATTGCCAGACTTCGGGCGTGTCGCTGCAGGAACAGGACCCGATGAACAACATCGTCCGCACCGCGTACGAGGCCATGTCGGCGGTGCTGGGCGGCACCCAGTCGCTGCACACCAACTCCTTCGACGAAGCCATTGCGCTGCCAACGGAATTCTCCGCCCGCATCGCGCGCAACAC
>DBBA01000002.1:0-2217 GCA_002291955.1 Rhodobacteraceae bacterium UBA996
CGCTCTTCCGATCTATGGCTGGTGGGGGCGGGCATGGCAACCTCCGGTCCTTTCTGTCTGGTCGCCTACATAATGATCGCCCAACATATTACAAGAGCGGAATGTGTTATCCCGCCCCCGCTCATCTCCCGCCCACGATAACCCGCAGCCCCAGACCGGCGAACAGGGCGGCGAGCCCGGTCTGGAACACCGTCATGATCTTCGGCTGCCGTCGCAAGAGGTTTCCCGCGCGCGCCGCAGCCGCGCCATAGGCCAGAAACACCACGAAGGTCTGGCCCACCACGACCAGCCCCATCAAGCCCAGGGTCAGCGCGGGCGCAGGATCGTTCGCCGGGACGAACTGCGGCAGGAAGGCCACGAAGAACAGCGTCAGCTTGGGGTTCAGCAGGTTGATCAACGCGCCCTGTGTCACGATCCGAAGGCCGCTCGCCGAGACGGAGCCAACCTCGATGGCGGCGCTCCGTTGCACCCAGGCCTGGACCGCCAGCCAAAGCAGATAGGCCCCGCCCACAAGGCGAAGCCCATCATACAGCAGCGGGTGGGCGACCAGCAGCGCCGACAGCCCGATGCCCGCCGCAACCAGATGCGGCACAACCCCGACTGCGCCCGCCACCGCGCCCCAGATCGCCCCACGCATTCCCTGCGACATCGCGCAGGCCAGTGTGAAGACCACGCCCGTTCCGGGAATGATCGCGAGGATCAGCGACACCAGGAAGAATTCAGGCGACATGGCGCCGTTCTCCGGTCAGGCGCGGCAGGCGGGACACGAGGGCGAACAGGATCGTTCCCGCCGCAATCTGCCCGGCCAGGACCGCCGGCCAGATCAGTGCGAACTGCGCGTCCAGGAATTTCTGTGGTCCGAAGGACACCAGCGCCGCCAGGGCCGCAACCCCGGCCAGCACGCGGCCTGCCGGGGACTGCGATGGCCCCAGGATCAGCGCAGCGACAGGTGCCGCCAGCGCAGCGCCAAGGAACGGCCCAATGCCGAACAGGGGCGTTGCAGCCGGCGGGTGCGGCGCAACCCCCGCAAACAGGGACGCAAGCATCACGGTCTGCAAGACGACCAGGCCGGCCAGTGCGGCGGCCTGCGGGCGGTCTGTGGCGGTCATGGCGGGCTCCTTTGTCCGTAATCGGATGTACACTTGTCACTTTCCGTAATTCACGATACGGTTCTGGTCAAGCAGAATCCGAGGTCGCCATGCGGGACGAAAACCGCTCCATCCGGCAGGATCAGATCGAACAGGCCGCCTACGCCGTGCTGGAAGCCAAGGGCTATGCCGGCACCTCGATGCTGGCCATCGCCCGGGCCGCCCGGGCCTCCAACGAGACGCTGTACAACTGGTACGGCGACAAGACGGGGCTGTTCGCCGCGCTTGTCCGGCGCAATGCGGCCGAGGTGCGGGCGCTCCTCAGCGAACAGATCGCGGGCCAGGGCGATCAGGTGGACACGCTCGCCCGGGTCGGGCCGGTGCTGTTGCGACTGGTGACCAGCGACCGTGCCGTGGCCTTGAACCGGGCCGCTGCGGCCGACCCGACCGGCGAGCTTGGCCGCGCCATTGCCGCCGAGGGGCGCGATACCGTTGCCCCCCTGATCGTCTCGGTCTTGGCGCAGGGACAGGCGCAGGCACGGTTCGCCTTCGACGATCCCGCGGCGGCCAGCGATGTCTATCTCGGGTTGCTGATCGGCGACCTGCAGATCCGCCGCGTCGTGGCCCGTCTGCCACAACCCTCGGCCGCGGTGCTGGACGCCCGCGCCGCATCGGCCCTGAGGCTGTTCCTTCAGCTGTTCGGACCGCAGACCCTTCACCGTCAGGACTGAAAATGACCCTTGCCCCCGACGATTGCACCACCATGGCGGCCCTGCGCGACCAGATCGACCGGGTCGACGTCGCGCTGCTCGACCTGCTTGCCGAACGTGCCCGCTACATCGACCGTGCCATCGTCCTGAAGGCCCGCGACGGGCTGCCGGCGCGGACGACGGACAGGGTGGCTGACGTCATCACCAAGGTCCGCGCCGGCGCCATGCAGCGGGGCCTCGATCCCGATCAGGCACAGCGCCTGTGGACCGACCTGATCGAAGCCGCCATCGCGCATGAGGCGCGCGTCTTGGGGTGACTGGGACCAGCACGGCATTCGCGCAACGCCCGTCCCGGGAACGTCGCGCTCAAACATGTTTCCCAAAAGCTAACGTGCACACCTATTTCCAAAGGATCCCAA
>DBBA01000002.1:2622-14243 GCA_002291955.1 Rhodobacteraceae bacterium UBA996
GTCGCGATAAGCGCCCGGGCGACCTCGCGGAAGGCCCGGCCCTGCGGTCCGTCCGGGTCCGCCGCCACCGCCGGAACCCCCGCGTCCCCCGACAGCCGGATCCCCAGATCAAGGGGGATTTCCCCCAGGAACGGCACGCCCAGCCGCCCCGCCTCGGCCCGGGCACCGCCATGACCGAAGATATGCGCCTCGTGCCCGCAGTTGGGGCAGACATAGCGGGACATGTTCTCGACGATGCCCAGCAGGGGGGTGTCGAGCTTGCCGAACATGTCGATGGCCTTGCGGGCGTCGATCAGCGCCACGTCCTGCGGGGTCGACACGACGACCGCGCCGGCCACCTGATACCGCTGGCACAGCGTCAGCTGGACGTCGCCGGTGCCCGGCGGCAGGTCCACCACCAGCACGTCGAGGGTCCCCCACGCGACCTGCCCCAGCATCTGTTGCAGCGCCCCCATCAGCATCGGCCCGCGCCAGACGACCGCCTCGCCTTCCTTCAGCATCAGGCCGATCGACATGGCGGTGACCCCGTGGGCGGTCAGGGGCAGGATCGTCTTGCCGTCGGGCGACTGCGGGCGGCCGGACATGCCCATCATGCGGGGCTGCGAGGGACCGTAGATGTCGGCATCCAGAAGACCCGTCCGCAGCCCCTCCTGCGCCAGCGCCACGGCCAGGTTCGCGGACAGGGTGGACTTGCCGACCCCGCCCTTGCCGGACCCCACGGCGATGATGGACCGCACGCCGGGCACCGCCTGCGGACCCGCGGCCGTGGCAGGCGTGGGGTGGCGGCCAATCTTCAGGTCGGGCGGCGGCTTCGGCGCGGAATGGGCGGTCAGCGCCACGGCCACGTTCCCCGCCCCCGCGATCCGTTCGACCGCGGCGACGGCCGCCGCGCGGACGGGTTCCATGGCGGGACCGCGGTCGGCGGGCACTTCCAGAACGAAGCGCACCCGCCCCCCGTCCACGCTCAGCGCCCGGACCATGTCGGCGGCCACCACGCTTTGCCCGGTGGCGGGATCGGTCACGCGGGACAGGGCGGCCAGGACATCGTCGCGGGTGATCGGCATGGGGCTCTCCGGAGTGCGCCCCCCGATGTGACGCGGGGCGACCCCGTCGGCAAGGGGGGGGCGCGTCGCCACGCCCCCCCTGTCTTGGTCAGGCGTCGGGCAGGGCGTCCACGTCCTCGGACGCCAGCGCCGCCGCCCCGGTCCGGCCTTCGGTGAAGTTCACGAGGTCGGACATGGTGAACTTGCTGCCCGAGCCCAGCGAGGGCGTCCAGTGCGGGTCGCGGTTCACCTGGGATGCCGGGTCGGCGTGCAGAAGGGCTGCAAAGGTGCGCGCGACGATTTCCGCGCCAGCGCCCGCCAGCCGCAGGCCCCTCGCCTTCACCTCGGCCTCGCGCAAGACGTAGAACCACAAGGGCGCTCCGCCCGCGCCGCCCGGCACTGCCGCGCCCATGTCGTTGGCACCCCAGACCTGCCGTTCAGTCAGCCGGTCGCGCAAGGGGACCACCTTGCAGGCGACCTGTTGGCCGGACGGCAGCTGCGCGTCGATCCCGCGCTGCAGGTTCCGCGTGGCCAGCGACCGGTGCGCGTCGGGCGTGGTCGGCGGCACTACGCCGTCAGGCAGACGCAGCATGGCGGTGGACAGGCGCGTGTCGATCAGCTTCGAATCCTGCGCCCCCGCCAGCGGGTTGGGCGTGGTGTTCTGCGGACCGAAGAAGAACTTCCAGTCCACGCGGCGTTCCGGCGCCACCGGCTTGAAGCCGCGCAGGTCACCCGGGCCAACCGGGGCGGTCGGGTCGGGCGGGAACAGCGCCGCCGCGGCCACCTGCCCGTTGTCGTTGTTGATCAGGTAGCCCGGCCGGGTCTGGCTGTGGCCGAAGCGATAGGCCGCGACCGAGAACTCGACCGGCATGAAGGCGTCGGCGGGGTAGGTGAAGGGCAGGTCTTCCAGCGCGCGTTCGGCGATCGCCTTGCCCACGGTGCGGGGCAGGAATTCATGCGCGACGATCCACTGGTAGTGCCAGCGCACGATCTCCTGCGCGCGCAGGAACCGCTCGCCCGCGCCGAGGCTCGGGTCGGTCGCCTGGTCCACCACGGCGTTGTGGAACTTCAGGAACAACAGGTGCAGCTGCGAGACGATCAGGTTCTCGTCGTTCCTCGGATCGCCGATCAGGGCGCGGCCGTTGACGTTGCGTTGCAGGTCCAGGTCGCCCGGCGACAGCTGGAAGCGCATCCCGTCGGGCTGGTAGAGGTAGGGTTGCGCCGAAGGGCCAAGGCCGTAGAGGCTGTCCAGCTCGAAGGCCGGGGTGCGGAAGTTGTGGATCGCGTTCAGGTCGATCTGGCGTTCCAGGATCGACACGGCATCGAGCGTCAGGTCGTGGTCGATGAACTGCCCCAGGAACGTGTAGCCCGCGCGGATGCGGGGGTTGTTTTGGGTGGTGTCGTTCGGCGGGGGCGAGCCGCCGTCCATCGGGCCGCCCGCGGCGCCGAGCGCCACCGGGCCGGGCGTGAAGCTGGCGAGCGGCATCAGCGCGGGGAACATCCTGCCGAAGCGGCCGGTGCCGGTGAAGTTGCCGGGGGGGACCTTGAGGCCCCGCTCCTCGTAGCCGTGGCCGGAGGCGCGTTGCGTTTCGGGAAGAACCTTGCTGTCGCGGTCCTGGGAGCCGTCCATGTGGAATCCTCGGGTTGGCGGCGCGCGGGGGCTTCCCGCGGCCGGAAGGGCCTGGGTGTTCTGGAGGTCAGGTTTTGCGTAACGCGAAAACCAGTATCCGGCCGAATCACCCGGTGCGCATCAGTTTTCTGCGCAGCGTGGATGTGGGCCGGGGAAGGGGGCTGTCTGCCCCGTGCGGCCGCTGGCGCGGCCTACCCCCGAGGATTCTTGGAGCGCATCGAAGCGAAAGAGGAGGAGACGGCGCGAAGGTCTGTCCGGGACAGGCCGTGTCGGCGCGGGGGCAGGAGGCGGCCTGCCTTCCGTCAGTCCAGCGCCTGGAGCCGGGCGTAGAGGCTGGACGTGTCCCAGCGCCCGCCGCCCATCTTCTGCACGTCCTTGTAAAACTGGTCCACGAGCGCCGTGACCGGCAGGCTCGCGCCGATCTCGTCGGCGGTGTCCAGGCAGATGCCCAGATCCTTGCGCATCCAGTCCACCGCGAAGCCGTGGGTGAAGTGGCCATCGAGCATGGTGGCGTGGCGGTTCACCATCTGCCAGCTGCCCGCGGCGCCGCCCTGGATCACGTCCACGACCGCCCGGCCGTCCAGCCCCGCGCGGGTGGCGAAGTGCAGCGCCTCGGACAGGCCCTGCATCAGGCCCGCGATGCAGATCTGGTTCACCATCTTGGCCAGTTGCCCCGCGCCCGGGTCGCCCATCCGGCGGCAGGCCTTGGCATAGGCTGCGATCACCGGTTCGGCGCGGGCATAGTCGGCATCAAGGCCGCCGCACATGACCACCAGTTGGCCCTTCTCGGCGCCCGCCTGGCCGCCCGACACGGGCGCATCGACAAGGCCGATGCCCTGGCTCGCGGCCTCGGCATGCAGCGCGCGGGTGATGCGGGCGGACACGGTCGTGTGGTCGATGAAGAGCGTGCCCGCGGCCATGCCGGCAAAGGCTCCGTCGGTCCCGCGGCAGACGGCGGCCAGGTCGTCGTCGTTGCCGACGCAGGACAGCACGACCTCGGCCCCTTCGGCCGCGGCGCGCGGGGTGGGCGCGGATCGCCCGCCGTGCTGCGCGACCCAGGCGGCGGCACGGGCCGGGGTGCGGTTGTAGACCGTCACCTCATGGCCCGCGCGGACAAGGTGGCCCGCCATCGGGAAGCCCATCACGCCAAGCCCCAGGAATGCCAGCCGTGCCATCTGTGCCCTCTTTGTTGCGCTTGCTGCGACTTGCCCTTAGCTGTGCGGCCTGTTCGCGTCCACAGGGGGCGCGTCCACAAGGGGGCCGACCCTGCCGTTGTTCACCGTCTTCCGCTGGCTGTTGCGGCTGCTCGTGGCCCTGGCGGTGCTTGCGGCGGTGGCGGGGGTCATCGCCTATGCCTTCGCGATCCGGTCCCTGCCGGACTACGACGCCGAGCGGACAGTCGAGGGCGTTTCGGCGCCCGTCGAGATCGTGCGCACGACCCACAACGTGCCGCATGTCTTTGCGGCAACGGACGCGGATGCCTTCTTCGGGCTGGGATACGCCCATGCGCAGGACCGGCTGTGGCAGATGACCTTGCTGCGCCGCACGGTGCAGGGGCGGCTGTCGGAACTGTTCGGCCCGCGCACCCTGCCGGTGGACGAGGCGATCCGGCGGCTCGACCTGTATGGCGCGGCCACCCGGTCGGTCGCGGCGCAGGACGCCTATGCGACCGCGGCGCTCGAGGCCTATGCGGCGGGCGTCAACGCCTGGATCGGGACGGTGGCGGAACAGGCGCTGGGGCGCGGGTCGCCCGAGTTCTGGCTGTTTCCGCCCGAGATCGCGCCCTGGCAGCCCGCCGACAGCATCGCCATCGTGAAGCTCATGGCGCTGCAGCTGACCCCGCAGATCGATGCCGAGGTCCTGCGCGCGCGGGTGGGCCTGGTCCTGCCGCCCGACCGGTTGCGCGACATCCTGCCCGATGCGCCGGGACCTGCGGTGGCGGCGCTGCCGGAATATGCCGCGCTGTTCCCGGGGGTTGCGTTCGATGTGGCGGGTGCAGGCCCCGATGCGGCCGACGCGCCCCTGACCCCGTTCCGCGCCGCGCGCGCGGCCGGTGCGTCGAACGCCTGGGCCGCCGATCCGACCCGCGCGGTCGGGGCCGGGGTGCTTCTGGCCAACGACCCGCACCTGGGCCTGACCGCACCGTCGATCTGGTACCTTGCCCGGCTGGACCTGGCCGGTGGCGGGGTGATCGGGGCGACGATCCCGGGCGTGCCGCTGGTCATGTCGGGCCGGTCGGACCGGCTGGGCTGGGGGATCACGTCGTCCTACCTCGACGACCTCGACCTGTTCATCGAGGAGGTCAATCCCGACAACCCTGCGCAGGTGCGCACGCCCGACGGCTGGGCCGACATGGTGACGCGCGAGACCATCGTCGAGGTCGAGGGCGCGGCGCCCGTGACCCTGACCCTGCGTTTCACGCCGAACGGGCCCGTCCTGCCGGCCACGCTGTTCGATCTGGGCACCGTCACGCCGCCGGGCCATGTGGTGTCGGCCGCCTGGTCGGCCCTGTCGCCCGCCGACACCACGCTGACTGCGGGGTTCCGCCTGATGCGGTCAGGCACGATCGAGGACGCTATCGCCGCGGGCGAGTTCTTCATCGCGCCGTCGCAGAACCTGGTGCTCGCCGACCGCACGCGCGTGGCGATGCAGGTGGTCGGCGCGATGCCCGCGCGCGATCCCGCGCACCAGAGCCAGGGGCGCCTGCCCGCCCCCGGGTGGCGGCCTGAAAACCTGTGGCAGGGGCGGATGCCCTATGCCGACAACCCGCGCTTCCTGGACCCGCCCGGCGGGATCGTCGGCAACACCAACAACCGGCTGGTGGACACGGCCTTTCCCCGCCACGTCAGCCACACCTGGGGCGACACGCAGCGGGTGCAGCGCTGGCAGCGGCTGATGCAGGCCCGCCAGGTGCACACCCGCGAAAGCTTCGTCGAGGCGCAGGTGGACACGGTCGCGACCGACGCGCGCACGCTGCTGCCCCTTGTCGCCGCCGACCTGTGGTTCACCGGCGAGGCCGCGGCCGAGGGCACGCCCGAACGGCGGCGGCAACGGGCACTGGCGCTGCTGGCCGAATGGAACGGCGAGATGAACGAGCATCTGCCCGAGCCGCTGATCTACGCCGCCTGGATGCGCGCGCTGCAGGACCGGCTGATCCGCGACGAACTCGGGCCGCTCGCGCGCGAGTTTCCCTCGCCCGATCCGGTGTTCCTGGAGCGCGTGTTCCGCGACGTCGGCGGGGCCGCGCGCTGGTGCGACGTGATCCAGTCCGCCCCCGAGGAGACCTGCACCGACATGGCGCGGCTGGCGCTGGACGATGCGCTGGTGTGGATCGCGGGCCGGTTCGGCGGCGGGATCGAGTCCTTGCGCTGGGGGGATGCCCATGTGGCGCGGCACGATCACACGGTGCTGGGCGAGGTGCCGATCCTGCGCTGGATCGCCAACATCCGGCAATCGTCGTCCGGCTGGGACCAGACGCTGAACCGCGGCCAGACCACGGGACGGGACCCCGACCCGTTCGCCAGCGTGTCCGCGGCCGGGTATCGCGGGGTTTATTCGCTGTCGGATCCCGATGCCTCGCTGTTCGTGACCGCGACGGGGCAGTCGGGGCACATGCTGTCGCGCCACTATGACGACCTGAGCGTGCTGTGGCGGCTGGGGGAGTACATCCCGATGTCGCTGGACGAAGGGCTGGCGCGGGCAGGGGCGGTGGGGGTGACGGTGCTGACGCCGGAGTAGCGGCCACCCGGCGCGGGCCGGACGCACCCATTGCGTCGCGTGTCAGCCGCGGCCGCGCGGAGCCATCAGCGCATAGGTCGCCGCCATCAGCACCGCCAGCGCCAGGGGCGTGTGCAGGGGATGCAGGAACAGGGCGCGCAACGCCTCGAACGGGCCCCAGGTCGTGCCGAAGTCGATGGTGAACGGGAAAATCATGCCATCCGCGCCCCGCAGCCACAGCAGGGCGACGACCGGCAGCGCGACCAGGCGCCAGACATTCCACCGCGCCACCAGCACGGCGGCCAGCACCCCGAACAGCAGGATGGGCAAGGTCGCCAGCCCGGCATCGATTGCCAGATTGAACCGGGTGACGCGGAAGCCGGGATAGACGGGGTAGCCCTGTCTCAGGTAGTCGCCGGGCACCCCGGCCAGCGCGTGCAGCCACAGCGCGACCGCAGCCACGGCCCACAGCGCCAGTGCGCGCGCTACAGCCGCTGCCATTGCTGGCTTTGCCGGTCGGTCCAGCGCACGGTGATGCGCACCCCGTCCTCGGCCTGATCCTCGGCTTCCACAACGCCCTGTTCGTGCAGCCAGGCGCGGCGGCGGCCATCGGCGTGGGACAGGACCAGATCGGCCCGCTTGCGCGGCGCGTCCAGCGCGTCGGCAGCAAGGGCCCAGAGCGTCTCCAGCCCCTCGCCTGTCAGGGCCGACGCGGCGACCACGGCCGGGCCGCGCGCGGCCTGCGTCTGGACCACCTCGCGCGTGGCCGCATCCAGCCGGTCGATCTTGTTCCAGACCTCGATCCGCGGCGTGGCCTCGCGGATGCCCAGGCTTTCCAGCACAGCGTCCACGTCGCGCGCCTGCAGGTCGCTTTCCGGGTGGCTGATGTCGCGCACATGCACGATCAGGTCGGCGGCCGTCACCTCTTCCAGCGTCGCGCGGAACGCCGCCACCAGTTCCGTCGGCAGGTCCGAGATGAAGCCCACGGTGTCGGACAGGATCACCTTCAGGCCGGACGGCAGGACCACCGCCCGCATGGTGGGATCGAGGGTCGCGAACAGCATGTCCTTGGCCAGCACCTCGGCCCCCGTCGCGCGGTTGAACAGGGTGGACTTGCCGGCGTTGGTGTAGCCCACCAGCGCCACCACCGGGAACGGCACCTTGGCGCGGGCCTTGCGGTGCAATTCGCGCGTCTTGACGACCCTGGCCAGTTGCCGCTTCAGCTTCACGATCTCGTCGTCGATGGCGCGGCGGTCGCTTTCGATCTGCGTCTCGCCGGGGCCGCCGACGAAGCCGAAGCCGCCGCGCTGGCGTTCGAGGTGCGTCCAGGCCCGCACCAGCCGCGTGCGCTGGTAGGACAGCGCGGCAAGTTCCACCTGCAGCACGCCCTCGCGCGTGCGGGCGCGGTCGCCGAAGATTTCCAGGATCAGGCCCGTGCGATCCAGGATCTTCAGGCCCCATTCCTTTTCCAGGTTGCGCTGCTGCACCGGCGTCACATGCCCGTCGATCAGGACCAGCCCGATCTCCTCGGCCTTCAGCCGGTCCTTGAGTTCCGCGACCTTGCCGGTGCCGAACAGAAGGCCCGGGGCGGGGCTGCGCAGGCGCACGACCTCGGCGCCTTCGACGTTGATGCCGGGCAGGGCATGGGCCAGCGACACCGCTTCGGCCAGCGCATCCGTCGGATCACGGCCTTGCCGACCGGCATGGACATCGGGGTGCAGCACGAAGGCGCGCATGGCCTGCGCGCCGGTCCCGGATGTCCGGTCGATGAGCGAGGGTGCGCTCAATCCTCGCCGTCGTAAAGGTTGACGGGCTGGGACGGCATGATCGTCGAGATCGCATGCTTGTAGACCAGCTGCGACTGTCCGTCGCGGCGGAGAAGCACGCAGAAATTGTCGAACCAGGTGATCACGCCCTGCAGCTTGACCCCGTTGATCAGGAAGATGGTGACCGGAACCTTGGTCTTGCGGACGTGATTGAGAAACGCGTCCTGCAGGTTCTGCTTGTCGCCCGCCATGTTGCGAATGCCTTTGTTCTTGCTGTCCTGTCCCGCCGCCCCGTCTGTCGCAGGTGCGCCGCATCGCAGTATGGGCCGTTCGCGCGCGGGATTCCAGCCCCAAATCATGGCGTTGGGCGCCCCTGCGCGGCTGCCCCTGTCAGCGCCGCCAGAAGTCGGGGTTGAACAGCGCCAGAAGCGCGATCGCCTCGAGCCGGCCCAGAACCATCGCGGCCGCCGCGATCGCCTTGGCGGCATCGCCGAGCGACGACCACAGGACCGGCGCATCACTGGCGACAGCGGCCAGCGGTCCGGTGTTCGTCAGGGCGGCCACGCCCAGGACGACGGCGGCCTCGAAGCGCAGTCCGGTCAGTCCGAAGAGGACCACCACCGCCGCGATCGACACGGCGAACAGCATGAAGAACACGAAGGCGAGGTACGCCCCGCGGGTCCGGATGCGCCGGTCCTCGGCCCCGCCACCCCCGACCGAATTGGCATGGACCATGCGTTCCATCTCGCGCTGGCCGTGGCGCAGAAGCGCATGGATGCGCAGAAGCTTCACGCCCCCGGCCGTGGTCGCGACGCCGCCCCCCATCAGGGCCAGTCCGACCAGGATCGTCCCGGGTTCGCCCAGGCCCGACCACGCGCGCGCCTCGTCCCAGGCGGCGCTCTCGAAGCCCGCGGTGGTCAGGAACGACACCGCCATGAACAGGCTGCCCCAGGCCGCCCCGGCGGCACGCAGGGGATCCTCGCCCTGCGCCACCTCGACCGCGCCGATGAAGTGGCGCAGGAACAAGGCGCCCGCGACCGTCGCCACGATGCCCACGGCCAGCCGTGCCTCGGGATCGCGGGCAAGGGCGCGCAACGGACTTCCCGTGCGGTCGGGTGCAAAGGTCTGGCGCGACAGCGCGAACACCAGGAAAAGAAGCACCAGCACCTCGCCCACGCGGCCCGACGACGCCCCGGACAACCCGTCCACCGGCGAGATGCCCGAGGCCGAGAGGGTCGCCATCGCGTGGCACAGCGCCACGAACGGCCCGTCGCCGGCCATCACCAGAAGCACCCACAGCGCCAGCGTCAGGCCCGCATAGGTCGGCGCGAGGATGGCCAGGTGGCGCACCATCCGCGCGGACGTGTCGGTCAGGGGGTCGGTCCGGGCGGCCTGCATCCGGCCCCCCGCCTCGCCCGAACGGACCTCGAACCCGCCCAGGTTCATGGGCGCCAGCACCGCGGCGGCCATCAGCCAGACAAGGAACCCGCCCAGCCATCCCACGGTCGCGCGCCACAGGTGCACGGACCGCGGCAGGCGCGGTGCCTCGTACAGCGTGGCGCCGGTGGTGGTGAAGGACGACACCATCTCGAACCAGGCATTGAAGTAGCGCGTGTCGGCCACCGCCTCGTTCATCGGGATGGCCAGGATCAGGGGCAGGGCGGCAAAGGCGCCGACCAGCGTCAGGAGATGGGCCCGGGCCGGGCGTCGCGGGGTCCGCCCGCGAATGGCGATACCGATCATCAGCGTCACCACCAGCAACAGGAGGCCCGTGTAGAAGAAGGCGCGGGCCGGGCGCATGTCGCGCTCGACCAGCGCCAGAATCGCGGGCGGCATCATCGCCAGCGCAGCGACCCCCATCAGAAGGACGAACAGCGGCGGCGCGGCACCGACCACGCCGGGCAACACGCGCCGGAGGCGGATCGTCGCCATTCAGCGCCCCGGCCGGGGCCGTCTGTTGCCCGGGGCCATCAGAAGAAGTCCACCGTGACCTGCAACAGGCGCTCGACCTCGGGGATGTCGCCTGCCAGCGCGAACAGCACCACGACGTCGCCATCCTCGATCCGGGTGGTGCCCAGCGGCTTGTGGAACACGCCCGCCTTGCCGATGCAGCCCACGAGCACGCCCTCGGGGAAAGCCACGTCCTTGATCAGTTGCCCCGCCAGCGGCGAGGTCGGCAGCACGCGCGCCTCGATCACCTCGGCCTCGGAATCGCCGATGGTGTAGACCCCCTGCACCCGTCCGTGCCGCACGTGGCGCAGGATCGAGGACACGGTCGTCTGCCGCGGGTTGATGTAGGCGTCGATGTCCAGCGAGGCGAGCAGCGGCACAAGGCTGGGGTCGTTGACCAGCGCGATGGCCAGCGGGCACCCGGCCGCCTTGGCCCGGACCGCGGCCAGGATGTTCACCTTGTCGTCGTCCGTCACGGCCAGCACCGCGTCGGTGCGCTCGACCCCGGCTTCCGCCAGGATCTCGGCCGACAGTCCGTCGCCGTTCAGCACGATGGTGCGTTCCAGCCGGTCGGCGGCATACTCCGCGCGTACCGGATCGCGTTCGATGATCTTGGCGCGCGTGCGCGACTGCCGCAGTTCCAGTTCGCGGGCGACGGTCAGCCCGACATTGCCGCCGCCGATGATCACCAGCCGGTCCTGTCGGCGGACGGTCTTGCCGAAGATCTCGAACGTGCGGGGCACATCGCCGGTCGCCGCGATCACATAGATGCGGTCGCCGGCATACAGCTGGTCGCCCGGTTCGGGCACGAACAGCCGCTCGTCGCGCCAGATCCCCACCACGACCGCGCGCAGGGTCGAGAACAGGTCGGTCAGCTGGCGCAAGGGCGTGTTCAGGACGGGGCAGGTCTCGTCCAGCGCCAGCCCCAGAAGCTGCGCCGCGCCGTTCAGGAAGCCCACCGTGTCGAAGGCCGCGGGCGTGGCCAGGCGGCGCAGGGCGGCCTCGGCCACCTCGCGCTCGGGGCTGATCACCACGTCGATGGGCAGGTGATCGCGGCGGTAGAGGTCGGAATAGGCCGGCGCAAGGTAGGCCTGCGCCCGCAGCCGGGCGATCTTGCGCGGCACCGCGAACACCGAATGGGCCACCTGGCAGGTGACCATGTTGACCTCGTCCGAATGGGTGGCCGCGATCACCATGTCGGCGTCGCGCGCGCCCGCGCGGTCCAGCACGTCGGGGTGGCTGGCGTGGCCCTGGATGCCTGCCACGTCCAGCGTGTCCGACGCCCGGCGCACCAGGTCGGGGTCGAGGTCCACCACGGTGACGTCGTTGTTCTCGCCCGAGAGCTGGCGGGCGATCTGCCAGCCGACCTGACCCGCGCCACAGATGATGACCTTCATGGTGCTGTCGGGTCCGTTGCTGCCGGGCACTGTGCGCGCGCAGGGTAGGACGGCGGGGCAAGGGGGTCAACGTGGGGTCACGGGTGGTGCCCCACCCCCCGTGCGCCCCACCCCCCGT
>DBBA01000032.1:0-1712 GCA_002291955.1 Rhodobacteraceae bacterium UBA996
GGGTCCTGACCGACAAGCAGCGACGGCTGTGGGCCACGCCCGAGGGGCTGGCGGCCCATATCGGCCGTCAGGCCCTGAAGCGGGAACTCCTGCCCGCCGACATGGTCGGCCCGACGCTGTTCCTTGCCTCGGACACGTCCGCCGCGATCACCGGGCAATGCGTGGTCGTGGACGGCGGCGTGGCGGTGACGGGATGACCGGCTCCGCGATCACCCCCGACTGGATCGCCGTGGACTGGGGCACGACGCGCCTGCGCGCCTTTGCCATGGGCGCGGATGGCGCGGTGCTTGCCACCGCCCGGTCCGACGCCGGGATGGGCACACTGACCCGCGACGGCTTTGAACCCGCGCTCCTGTCGCTCATCGACCCGTGGCTCTCCACACGCACCCTGGTCATCGCCTGCGGCATGGTCGGCAGCCGCCAGGGCTGGGTCGAGGCGCCCTATGCGGCGGTCCCCTGCCCGCCCCTGTCGCCCGCCCTCGCGCAGGCCCCCGCCCGCGACCCGCGGCTGGACGTCCGCGTGATCCCGGGGCTCAAGCAGCCCCGCCCCGCCGACGTCATGCGCGGCGAGGAAACGCAGATCGCGGGCGCCCTCGCCGCCCGGCTGGGCTTCGACGGGGTGATCTGCCTGCCCGGCAGCCACACCAAATGGGCCCATGTCAGCGCGGCCGAGGTCGTCAGCTTCCAGACCTGCATGACGGGCGAACTGTTCGCCGCCCTCACCGCCCACACCGTCCTGCGCCACACGGTCGCGACCGATGGACACGACGCCGACGCCTTCGCCGCCGCGGTCGATGACGCGCTGTCGCACCCCGCCCACCTGACCGCGAACCTGTTCGGCCTGCGCGCGGGCGCGCTTCTGGACGGCCTGTCGCCCGTCACCGCCCGGTCGCGCCTGTCGGGCTGGCTGATCGGCATGGAACTGGCGGCCTCGCGCCCGTGGTGGCTGGGCCAGCCCATCCTGATCCTCGGCGCCGCCGCCCTGTCGGACCTCTACGCCACCGCCCTTGCACAACAGGGCGCATCGGCGGAAACTCTGGACGCCGATGCGATGACGCTGGCGGGCCTGACCGCCGCGCGCGCCACCCTGAGGGAGACCGCCCGATGACCCGTCCTCTGGTCGCGATCCTGCGCGGGATCGACCCCAACCTGGCCGCCCCCGCCGCGACGGCGCTGGTCGATGCCGGGATCACCTGGATCGAGGTGCCGCTGAACTCGCCCCACCCCTACGATTCGATCCGCGCGATGGTCGCGGCCACCGATCACCGCGCGGTCATCGGGGCGGGCACCGTCCTGACCACCCACGAACTGGGCGAGGTCGCCGCGGCGGGCGGCAAGCTGATCGTCTCGCCGAACTGCAACCCCGACATCATCCGCGCCACCAAGGCAGCGGGGATGCTCAGCTACCCCGGCGTGCTGACCCCCACCGAATGCTTTGTGGCCCTGGCCGCCGGGGCCGACGCGCTGAAGGTGTTCCCCGCGAACCTGATGGGGATCGACGGGCTGCGCGCCATCCGCGCGGTGCTGCCGCCTGCCACGCCCATGTTCATGGTCGGCGGCGTGGGCCCCGCGAACTTCGCCGACTGGATCGCCGCAGGGGCGACGGGCTTCGGCCTTGGCACCTCGCTCTATCGCCCCGGCTTCACCGTCGCCGACATCGCCGCCCGCGCGCGCGAGGCCGTCGCCGCCTGGGACCGCGCCACCGGCCAGGG
>DBBA01000032.1:2143-4117 GCA_002291955.1 Rhodobacteraceae bacterium UBA996
TGGTGCGACATCACCGCGGGACGCCTCCTGTCGCGCGAGGATGACGCGGCGCGGGAATGGGCGTTCCCGGTCAACGTGTCTGCGATGGGCTGGATCGACCGCGACCGGCTGCTGGTCGCGTCCGAAGTGGCCTTGCACGAATTCGACATTTCCGACGGCGCATCCCGGATCGTTGCCCCCTTGGACGCGAACAATACGAACACACGCTCCAACGATGGCCGCGCCGACCCCTGGGGCGGGTTCTGGATCGGCACGATGGGCAAGGCCGCCGAACCGGGCGCGGGCGCGATCTGGCGCTACTGGCGGGGCGAGGTGCGGCAGATGTATCCCGGCATCACCATCCCGAACGCGATCAGCTTCACCCCGGGCGGCCGCTACGCCCATTTCGCCGACAGCGCGCAAGGAAAGGTCTGGCGCGTTGCCCTGTCCGCCACCGACGGCTGGCCCGAGGGCGAGCCCGAGGTGTTCCTCGATTTCGCGGGCCGCGACGGCGTGCCCGACGGCGCCGTGGTCGATGCGGAAGGGTACCTGTGGCTCGCCGTCTGGGGCGAAGGCTGCGTGGCCGTCCACGACGCGAATGGGCAGGAGATCCGCCGCATCCCCGTGCCTGCGCCCCACACCACCTGCCCGGCCTTCGGCGGCCCGGGGCTCGCCACGCTCTACGTCACCTCGGCCCGGCAGGGCCTGTCGGACCGCGCCCTGATGGACGCGCCCCTCAGCGGCCAGACCTTTGCCATCCAGACCGACGCGGTCGGCCAACCCGAACATCAGGTACTTCTGTGACTGCACGCACCTCGACCCCACGCACGCTGGGGGTCTGCTACTATCCCGAACACTGGCCCGAGGACTGGTGGCCCACCGACGCCGCCCGCATGCGCGCGGCCGGCATCACCTGGGTCCGCATCGGCGAATTCGCCTGGTCGCGGATCGAACCGCGGCCGGACGCCTTCGACTGGGGCTGGCTCGACCGCGCCCTTGCCACGCTGGGGGCTGCGGGGCTCAAGGTTGTGCTCGGCACGCCCACCGCCACGCCGCCCAAATGGGTGCTCGATCGCCACCCCGACATGCTGGCCGTGGATGCCCAGGGCCGCCCGCGCGGCTTCGGGTCGCGCCGCCACTACTGCTTCAGCCACGCGGGCTACCGCGCCGAATGCCGCCGCATCGTCACTGCGCTGGCCGAACGCTATGGCCGCACCCCCCACGTCGCCGCGTGGCAGACCGACAACGAATACGGCTGCCACGACACGACCGTCAGCTACTCCGCCGCCGCACTCCACGCCTTCCGCGACTGGCTCGCCCAGCGCTACCAGTCGCCCGACGCGCTCAACCGCGCCTGGGGCAACGTGTTCTGGTCGATGGAGTATGCGAGTTTCGACGACATCGGCCTGCCGAACCTGACCGTGACCGAACCGAACCCCGCCCATGTGATGGATTTCCGGCGCTTCTCGTCCGATCAGGTGGTCAGCTTCAACCGCCTCCAGACCGACATCCTGCGCCGCCACAGCGACGCGGCCCTGATCCACAACTACATGGGCCGGATCACCGATTTCGACCACTGGGTGGTCGGCGCCGATCTGGATGTGGCCAGTTGGGACAGCTACCCCCTCGGCTTCCTGTCCGACCGGCTGGAAGCGACCCCCGACCACAAGGCGCGCTACCTGCGGCAGGGCGACCCGGACTTTCAGGCGTTCCACCACGACCTGTATCGTGGCGTAGGAGCGATGCGTTCTGGCGGCTCCGCCGCCGCCCATTCTGGCGGCACAGCCGCAAGCGGCCGCTGGTGGGTCATGGAACAGCAGCCCGGCCCCGTGAACTGGGCCCCCTGGAACCCCGCACCGCTGCCCGGCATGGTCCGCCTCTGGACCTGGGAGGCGTTCGCGCATGGCGCCGAATGCGTGTCCTACTTCCGCTGGCGGCAGGCGCCCTTCGCCCAGGAACAGATGCACGCAGGTCTCCTGCGCCCCGACAGCGAGG
>DBBA01000005.1:0-5437 GCA_002291955.1 Rhodobacteraceae bacterium UBA996
ATCGGCAGCGCGTCCATGTCGGCGCGCAGGGCCACGGCGGGGCCGTCGCGGCGGCCGCGGATGACGGCGACGATCCCGGTCCGGGCAATGCCTTCGTGCACCTCGTCCACACCGATCTCGCGCAGGCGGTCGGCCACGAAGGCCGCCGTCACCGGCAGGTCGAAGCCGAGTTCCGGGTGGCGGTGCAGCCAGTGGCGCCATTCGGCGAGTTCGGGGGCATAGTCCGCGATGCGTTTGATGACGGGCATGATGGACCTCCGGGCCTGCGCCGTCTAGGCCTGCGCCGGTGGACTCGGGGACGCAAGGGGGCGCGATGGCACGGGACGCCGGGGACGATCTGATCCATGACCCGGACGGCGGGATGCCGCGGCTTCTGGCGATCATGACGCGGCTGCGCGACCCCGACCGGGGCTGCCCGTGGGACCTGGAGCAGACCTTTGCCACCATCGCCCCCTACACGATCGAGGAGGCGCACGAGGTCGCCGATGCGATCGCCCGGCAGGCCTGGGACGAGCTGCGCGGCGAACTGGGTGACCTGCTGTTCCAGTCGGTCTTCCACGCGCAGATGGCCGCCGATGCCGGGCTGTTCGGGTTCGATGACGTGGTGCGGGCGATTGCGGACAAGATGGTGGCGCGGCACCCCCATGTCTTTGGTCCCGACCGGCAGGACAAGACCGCCGCCGACCAGACCCGCGACTGGGAGGCGGTGAAGGCCGCGGAACGGGCGGCCAAGGGGCCGGTCGGCACGCTGGACGGGGTGGCGCTGGGGCTGCCCGCGCTGACCCGGGCCGTGAAGTTGCAGAACCGGGCGGCGCGGGTGGGGTTCGACTGGCCGTCCACGGACCTGGTCCTGGACAAGCTTTTGGAGGAGGCGCGCGAGGTGGTCGCGGCCCGCGATACCCTGGACCCCGACGCGCTGGAGGACGAGGTGGGGGACCTGCTGTTCGTGCTGGCCAACCTCGCCCGGCACCTGAAGGTGGACCCCGAGGCCGCGCTGCGGCGGGCCAACGGGAAGTTCACCCGCAGGTTCCAGGCCATCGAGGCGGCCTTGGCGGCGCAGGGGCGGCGGCCCGAGGACAGTACGCTCGCCGAGATGGACGCCCTGTGGGACGCGGCCAAGGCGGCGGAGCGGGCGGGGTAAGGGGCAGGTACAGGACGCCCGATGCCCCGGACGGGCGGTTTGTGCACATGTGCACAAACGGTCAAGTCATTGATGTATATATAAAACAGGTGTGCACGTTCATCTTTGGGAAACCGGTGTGAACGGGGCGCATGCGGGGCAGGCGTTGCTTTTCCCTGGGACGGGTGGGCCGCACCCCAGGGTCGCCTAGAGAACCGCCGTGAACACCTCGCCCCGGCTTCGGGCAAGGTCGGCGATGCTGAAGCCCGCCTTGGGCAGGGCCGCCGGGCCGCAGACAACGATGGCCTGGGTGGGCGAGACCGTCACATGGCTGACGATGTCCGGCCGTGCGCCGCAAACCAGCATGCACATGACGATCAGGTTGGCGAGACCCGGCTTGCCCTGGAAGTAGTCCAGCTTGTAGTGCACGTCGGTCGTGGACCACTGCCAGTCCTCGATGACGAACAACCCGCCCGGCGTCACCCGCGGAAACACCACGTTGAAGGACGCCATCGTTTCGTCGAAGAAGTGCGACGCATCGTCGATCACGAGGTCGATGGTCTGCCCCCCGAATTCCGTATCGAGGACGCGCGTGACCGCTGCCACGTCGGCCTGGTTGATGCCCTTGTGCACACGCACCGCGTCCTGTCGGCCGTTCGATGCGATGTAGCTGTCAAGGTGCGGCAGGTCGCGGGTGGAATATTCTAGTCCGACCAGCTTGCGGGGCCGGTAGGCGCAATCGAGGAGTGCCACGCTGCCGCCCTGCCAGATCCCGATATCCAGGATGGTGCCGATCGGCAGGTGCTGGTCATGGGAGAGCAGGTCCTCGATCATGCCGCGGGTCTTGACGACAAGGAACCCGCGCGCGTCGCTGACCCGGGCATGGTACACGGCCGGGTCCACCGTTGCGTGGAACAGCGTCCCGCCCAGCCTGAAATCAGTGTCGTTGAGCCATTCGATGGCACCGGACGCGGTCGCGCGCAAAGCACCGGACCCATCCGCGGGTCCCGGACGCCGCTTGGGTGGAGTGCCGGCCAGACCGGAGTTGGCGGGACTTTTTCGCCACAGGCGCCCGGCCTGTGTCGCAATCGAAGACAAAATCGGCATTGCCCAATCCACTCCGCGCTTCGGGCGAGCGATTTCACGGCGCCCGTACGAGTTCAAGCGCCTTCCCGTGCGGACGGCACGCGGAGGCGGCCCACCGACCCCGGCGGCGAAGCTGTCCCCGGCCCCGGTTCTGGCGCGCCTGTCATCCCCGCGACGGCGGGGATCGCCTGCCATGTCCGCGCCACCGACGCCGGTCCGGGGGGTTCCCGCCTGCGCGGGGACGACCGGAGAGGAGGGTCCGGGCGCGCCTCGCTCCCTGCGACCAGATAGCCGATTTCTTCACTCAGGTATTGACCCGGGCCGCGCAGTCAGGGACAAGGCGGACATCCGACTGTTTTGCTCGGGATAATGAGAGAGGACCCCTGATGCGACACATTCCGCTGTTTGCCGCCGCGCTGTCGGTGCTGGTGACCGGTGCGCCCGCCGTGATGGCGCAGGGCGAGGTGAACATCTATTCCGCCCGCCACTACGACAACGACGACCGCCTGTACGAGGCGTTCACCGAGGCCACCGGGATCACCGTGAACCGGCTGGAGGGCAACGCCGACGAGATCATCGAGCGGATGAAGGCCGAGGGCGCGAACAGCCCCGCCGACGTGGTGCTGCTGGTGGACGCGGGCCGGCTGTTCCAGGCCGACCGGGACGGGCTGTTCCAGCCGGTCGCGTCGGAAGTGCTGGCCGACCGCCTGCCCGCGGCGCTGCAGCACCCCGAGGGCCACTGGTTCGGCTTTGCCACCCGGGCGCGGGTGTTCTTCTATGACAAGGAGCGCGTGGCGAACCCGCCGCAGACCTATGCGGACCTCACCAAGCCCGAATACGCGGGGCTTGTCTGCATGCGGTCGGCGACGAACATCTATTCGCTGTCGCTGCTGGCATCCATCATCGCGCATGACGGCGAGGCGGCGGCGCGGGAGTGGGCGGCCGGCGTGAAGGCCAACCTCGCGCGCGAGCCCGAGGGCGGGGATACCGACCAGCTGCGCGCCGTGGCATCCGGCCAGTGCGGCATCGCGGTGACCAACACCTATTACTTTGCGCGCGCGCTGGCCGAGACGGTGGACGGGCTGACGCCCGCCGACGGGCGGGACCGCATCGCCTGGGTGTTCCCCAACCAGGGCGACCGGGGGACGCATGTGAACATCTCGGGTGCGGCGGTGGCGGCGAATGCGCCCAACCGCGACAACGCGGTGGCGTTCCTGGAGTACCTCGCGTCCGACCCGGCGCAGGAGTTCTTTGCGGCGATCAACTATGAATATCCGGCGGTGCCGGGTGTGGCGCTGGACAGCACGGTGCAGGGGCTGGGGGCGTATACCGCCGACACGCTGAACCTGGCCGCGCTGGGCGAGAACCAGGCGCTGGCGCAGCAGATCTACAACGAGCTCGGCTGGAAGTAACCGGCCACCACGCCGCGCAGGGGGCCCCCGGACACCGATCCGGGGGCTCTTTTCGTTCGCTAGCGGCCGACACCCCGCCCGACCTGCCGCATCAGGAGAAGCACCGGGACAAGCCCGAAGGCGACGATCACCAGCGAGGGCACCGCCGCGCCGTCGAGCCGTTCGTCGGCGGCAAGGCGGAACGCCTGCACCGCCAGGGTGTCGAAGTCGAACGGCCGCATGATCAGCGTGGCGGGCAGTTCCTTCATCACGTCGACAAAGACGATCAGCCCGGCGGTCAGCACGGCGGGCGCGGTCAGGGGCAGAAGAAGGCGCGGGATCACCGTGAAGGGCCCCGCGCCCAGCGTGCGCGCGACCACATGCAGGTCCTGGGGCACGGCCGTCAGCCCGGCCTCGACCGCGTTCATGGCGACGGCGGCGAAGCGGACGTAATAGGCAAGCAGCAGAAGGCCGAGGCTGCCCGACAGCAGAAGCCCGGTGGAGATGTCGAAGGCGTCGCGCATCGCGGCGTCCAGCGCGTTGTCGAAGGCCGCGACCGGCACCAGCACCCCCAGCGCGATCACGCCCCCGGGCACCGCGTAGCCCAGCCGCGCGACCTCGACCGCGCCGCGGGAGGCGCGCCCGGGGTGCAGGCGGGCGTTGAAGCGCAGGATGGCGGCGGCGATCACGGTCAGGACGGCGGCCAGGCCCGCCAGCGTCAGGGTGTTCCCGATCAGCCGCAGGTAGCGCGGCGAGAGCAGGTCCTGGCCCGATCCGACCGCCATCCCAAGCAGGATCACCACGGGCAGGGCAAAGCCGAGGAGGACCGGCAGCGCGCAGGCGGCGCAGGCGGCCCAGGCGGCGGGACCGCGCAGGCGGGCGGGGTCCATCCGTTCGAAGCGGCGGCCGGTGTTGTGGAACCCCGCCCGGCCGCGCAGGCCGCGCTCAGCCAGCGCCAGCGCCAGGGCCACCGTCAGCAGCACCAGCGCCAGTTGCGCCGCCGCCGCCCGGTCGCCCATGGAAAACCACGCCTGGTAGATGCCGGTGGCAAAGGTCTGGACGCCGAAGTGGAACACGGTGCCGACGTCGGCGATGGTCTCCATCACAGCCAGCAGGACTCCGCCCGCGATGGCGGGCCAGGCGAGCGGCAGGCTGACCCGGGCGAAGGTGGCCCAGGGGCCGTGCCCGAGCGTGCGCGCGGCGATCCAGGCGTTGCCCGACATGGCGAGGAAGCGGGCGCGGACGAGGAGGTAGACGTAAGGATACAGGACCAGCACCAGCATGACCGCGGCGCCCGGCAGGGACCGCACGTCGGGGAACCAGTAGTCGTTCGGGCCCCAGCCGGTGATGTCGCGCAAGGTGCGCTGGACGGGACCGGGGTGCGACAGGACCGTGGTATAGGCATAGGCCAGCACATAGGCCGGAAAGGCCAGGGGCAGGGGCAACAGGTACTCCAGCACGCGCACGCCGGGGAAGCGGGTCATGGTGACAAGCCAGGCCGTGCCGGTGCCAAGGACCGCAGTGCCCGCCGCGACCAGCGCAACCAGCAGCAGGGTATTGGCCGCAAAGCCCGGCAGGCGGGTGGCGGCCAGGTGCAGCGCGGTGTCCAGACTGCCGGCCAGCGCGGCCACCGCAACGGCGACCATGGGGAACAGGCACAGCGCGCCCAGCCCCAGCGCCAGCCCGCGCATCCCGAAGCCGGCACGGCCGAGGGACCGGCGAGAGGGGCCGGCAGCGGTAACGGGCGCGGGCGAGGATGCGGGCGGGGTCATCGGACACCGACGCTACCGCCCCCACCGCGCCACCGCAACCGCGCGCCGGTCAACTGCAGGCCCGTCAA
>DBBA01000005.1:5799-6501 GCA_002291955.1 Rhodobacteraceae bacterium UBA996
GGCCCGTCAATTGCAGGCCCGTCAATTGCAGGCCAGTCACGGCCCGGTTCGGGTGATCCGATGCGCCACGCCGCGCGTCGCACGCGAATGGAGGCGCATCCATGCCCATGATCGCTGACGACACCTCGAAGATCCTTGCCTTTGCCCGCCAGGTCGGCGAGCCGCAGGCCGACCCGGCCAGCGTGGCCCGCGCGCGCAACTGGCTGGACGAGGCCGGCCGCATCACCGCCGACGGCCTGGCGCTGCTGCGGTCCCTGACCGACCAGGAAGGCACGCGGACGGTCTTCCGGATCGTGCAGTAGGCACGGCGCCGCCCCCCGGCGGACCGGGGGGTCCGCCATGGTGGCCGCACGGCACGGGATGGCCGGGTGCCGCGGGGGGCGCTGCCCCCCGGGGCCGCTGCGCGTCCCTCCCCTCGGGGTACTTGCGAGAGGATGAAGGGCAGAGCCTCTCGCGCCTGTGTGCCGAAGGCATGACGACCCGCATGACGGACAAGCCGCGACGCGGGCGGAACGGTCCGTCCGAGAGTTGGGCGGACCAGGACCACGAGGAGCGCCCGGCGCGATACATGGTCGGCGTGGCGGACATCTTTCCTGGAAACCACCCGGCCCGGGACGGGCGGCCCACCACAGCGTGCCACTTCATCCTGTCTCAAATATCCCGGGGGGAGGGCCGCGCCAGCGGCCCCGGGGGGCAGAGCCC
>DBBA01000004.1:0-1457 GCA_002291955.1 Rhodobacteraceae bacterium UBA996
TTTGTCAACATGACCTAGCCGCCCCAGCGGCTCCTGCACCGTCCCATGCACGCTGCATAAGTCCCGCTTACTGCTGCCCAACAGATTGCAGCTGGTTGCCCCCTCAGTCGTCGACAACGTTCGCCCCGCTGTTGGTATGCCCTTTGACATCCACTTTGGCACGAGCCGATGTTGGCGAGATGAAGGTAGCCTGAAAGGCATTCCGCACCGCCCACTTGTGCAAAAGACATCAACTTGTCTGTTGCGTCGCACACGAGGATCGCAGGAGTGAGTCTCAGCGCGGACGGTGTTTCCGCAGCCACGGCCTGCACACTGCTAAAGAAGAAAAGTAAAATAGCCAACGATGCTCTTAGTATGACATCCTACCTCCGAAGCGGCCAAAGATACCAAAGTTCGGGCTGTCTCCAAAATCTTTTCTTACGTACCAGATTTTGGTTTCCGAAGAAACCCTAGACTGCATCCCACGGGGCCCTTCGCAGCTGCGCATTCGCTCGGGTCGGCCAGCCCTTTCAGTCGGCCTTCAGCCGTTCCACCATGTCGCGGTCGAAGTGCATCCTCACTCAACCTACCCCAGCACCCGACGGACAATCCCCGGGTCCTTGGCGATCAGCGCCAGCAGCACGCGGGCGGGGCCGTCCGGGGTGCGGCGGTGTTGTTCCCAGTTCAGGAGCGTGGCCTTCTTCACCCCGATGGACCGAGCGAACTCGGCCTGGCTGAGGCCGGTCTGGGCGCGGATGGCCTGCACGTCGGGCACCGGCACTTCGATCTGGTGAACGATCCCCTCGCCCTCGCCGCGCGCGAAGGCCAGTGCTTCCTTCAGGCCCTGTTCGATCCGCTGGAATGCTGTCTCGGTCATGACCGTTTCCCGTAGTGTGCGGCGATCTGGTCGCCGAGGTGCTTTAGCGTGGCCAGTTCGGCCGCTGTCAGGTTCGCCTTTTCGTTCTTGGCGAACATCGTGATCAGGAACAGAGGGGCGGACCCCGCCTGCCAGTAGTGGATCGTGCGGAACCCGCCGCTCTTGCCGCCGCCCGTGCGGGCCCAGCGCATCTTGCGCAGGCCACCGCCGAGGGACACCCCGGCTTCGGGGTTGGCGGCGAGGAAGGCGATCAGGTCCGACCGTTCCGCGTCCGTCATCGCGGTGCTGGCCCGTCGCACGAAGGCGGGCATCTCCACGACTGTCACCAGCATCTATGCGCCATTGGCGTAGTTGGCAAGGCCCCTCACACGTCCAACTCCTCCACGAACCGGGCATTCTCGGAGATATACTGGAACCGCAGTTCCGGTTTCTTGCCCATCAGGCGTTCGACAAGGTCGCCCGTCTCCCCGGGTTCGTCCTCGTGCACCGTCACGCGGATCAGCTTGCGGGTGGCGGGGTTCATGGTGGTGTCTTTCAGGTCCTTGGCGTCCATCTCGCCCAGGCCCTTGAAGCGCTGCACGTCGATCTTGCCCTTGCCGCC
>DBBA01000004.1:1859-7159 GCA_002291955.1 Rhodobacteraceae bacterium UBA996
GTCAGCCGGTAGAGCGGCGGGCAGGCGAGGTAGAGGTGGCCCTTGTCGATCAGGGGGCGCATCTGGGTGAAGAAGAACGTCATCAGGAGCGAGGCGATGTGGGCGCCGTCGACGTCGGCGTCGGTCATGATGATGACCTTGTCGTAGCGCAGGTCGTCGATGTTGAACTTGGTGCCCATGCCGACGCCCAGGGCCTCGCAGAGGTCGGAGAGTTCGGAGTTCTGGCCGAGCTTGGAGGAGGCGGCGCCCAGCACGTTCAGCACCTTGCCGCGCAGGGGCAGGAGCGCCTGCGTCTCGCGGTTGCGGGCGGCCTTGGCGGACCCGCCTGCGCTGTCGCCTTCGACGATGAAGATTTCCGTGCCTTCGCGCGATTTCGCGGTGCAGTCGGTGAGCTTGCCGGGCAGGCGCAGGCGCTTGGTGGCGGATTTGCGCTGCGTTTCCTTTTCGGCGCGGCGGCGCAGGCGTTCCTCGGCCCGGAGCACGCAGAAGTCGAGGATGGCGCCTGCGGATTTGGGGTCCTGCCCTAGCCATGTGTCGAAGTGGTCGCGCACGGCGCCCTCGACCAGGCGGGCGGCGTCGGCGGTGGCGAGGCGGTCCTTGGTCTGGCCGACGAATTCGGGTTCGCGGATGAAGCAGGAGACGAGCGCGCAGCCGCCTGCGAGGAGGTCCTCGCGCGTGATCTGGTCGGCCTTGCGGTTCCTGGCGCGTTCGCCATAGGCGCGCAGGCCCTTGAGGATGGCGGCCCAGAAGCCCCCCTCGTGCGTGCCGCCTTCGGGGGTGGGGATGGTGTTGCAGTAGGATTGCAGGAAGCCGTCGCGGGACGGGGTCCAGTTGATCGCCCATTCGACGGAGCCGGGGACGCCGAATTTCTCCTGAAACCCGACTTTGCCTGCGAAGGGGCGGTCGGCGTAGGTGGTGGCGCCCGAGAGCTGGTCGGTGAGGTAGTCGGCGAGGCCGCCGGGGAAGTGGAACGTGGCCTCCAGCGGGGTTTCGCCGTCGTCGATGGCGGATTTCCAGCGGATTTCGACGCCCGAGAAGAGGTAGGCCTTGGACCGGACCATGCGCAGGAGGCGCGAGGGCTTCATGCGGTGGTGGCCGAAGATGTCCTGATCGGCGTGGAAGGTGACGGTGGTGCCGCGGCGGTTGGGGGCGGGGCCGATGCGGGTGACGGGCCCCTGGGGGATGCCGCGGGAGAACTCCTGCGCCCAGAGTTCGCGGTTGCGGGCGACTTCCACGCGCATGTGGTCCGACAGCGCGTTGACGACGGAGGCGCCGACGCCGTGGAGGCCCCCGGAGGTGGCGTAGGCGTCGCCGCCGAACTTGCCGCCCGCGTGGAGGGTGCACAGGATGACCTCGAGCGCGGATTTCCCGGGGAATTTCGGGTGCGGGTCCACGGGGATGCCGCGGCCGTTGTCGCGCACCGTTACCGCGTGGTCGGCGTGGAGTTCGACTTCGATCCGGGTGGCGTGGCCCGCGACGGCCTCGTCCATGGCGTTGTCGAGGATTTCGGCGACGAGGTGGTGCAGCGCGCGTTCGTCGGTGCCGCCGATGTACATGCCGGGGCGCTTGCGGACGGGTTCGAGCCCTTCCAGCACCTCGATCGAGGACGCGTCATAGGTGCCGTCCCGGCCTGTCAGAAGGTCGTCCGCCATGTGGTGTCCTGCCCCGGTTTGTTGGGGGGGATTACACCATCCGGGGCGGGTATGGGCAAGGCGGGGTCACTTGCCGGGGGGCAGCACCTCGCGGAAGCGGTCGAAGATGGCGTGGCGGGCTTCGGCGTCGATGGCGAGGCGGATCGTGGCAGCCTCGTCCGCCGGGGCGGCGGCAAGGGTGGGGATCACGCCCGAGAGCAGCGCCCCGGCCTTGGCGAGCAGGCGGTCGGGGTCGAGGTCGCCGCGGGCGGTGGTGTTGGCGCTGCGGTCGGGCGGAGGGGCGCCAGTGGTCAGGGCGCCGGTATAGAGCGGGTCGCCGGTGCCGGGCTCGGGCGGGGGGGCGCCGAGGAGTACCGTGCCACCGATGTCAGTGGGGGGGACTGCGGGGACTGGGGTGGTCGACACGGCGAGTGCGTCGCAGACCAGGGTCTGTGCGTAGAGCAGGGTGGACAGGGCCGGTGGCAGGGCAGGGCCGGACGCGCGGAACCGGGCCTCGCGCGCCGCCAGATCCTCGCGGCATGCAGCGGGGCCGCCGGCGACAAGGTCGGCCACGAAGGCGTCGGCGGCGGGGTCCGCGGCGTGCAGGGCCGCAGTCGGGCCGAGGAGAGCAGAAGCCGAGAGAATCGCGCAGGTCAGGGTGCGTCGGGTCATGCGGCACCCTGTGTGGCGGTGTCATCGGGCCGGATGGCGGCGATCAGGTGGCGCAACTGGCGGCGGAACGCGGCTTCCAGCGCGCCGGTCGAGCGGATCGTCTTGGTGCCCGACCCGCGGCGCAGCAGGAAGCCCGTGTTGCCCAGGAGGATGATGAGCGTGCGGGCGCTTTCCAGCGCCATCGCCTCGATCAGCAGGGCGCCAAGGGTGGACTGGTCGTAGCGCAGGCCCTGATCGGCGGCTTCGGCCACCAGGGCCTCGACCTGGGCGCGGTCGAGGATGCCCTTTTCCAGCCGCTGCACCGACAGGCCGCCCGGCGTGTAGCCGCGCCCGGCCGCGCGCAGGTCCGCGATGCGGGCGGCGAGGTCCGCGTTGTGGCGGTCGAGGAACCGGCGCAGGCCGACCGGGTCGCGGTTCAGGCCGGTCGCGTCCATCATGTAGAGGAACTCGGCCATCTGCTCGACACCTTCGAGACGCAGGGCCGCGACTTCGTCGGGGTCGAGCGCGTCGCGGCCGCGGACCGGGTTGGCGGCGCGGTACGCCGTGGCATGGGCCAGGATGTCGCGCAGGAAAGCGAGCTTGCCATCGCGGATGGCCGCAAGGCAGGCGATCTCGGCGCGCACAACGTCGTCCATGCTGCCCGGAACCCTTTGCGGCCCGGCGGGCCCCATTCCCAACCGTTGGGAAGGATACAGCGCCGCGGGAGCGGAACAAGCCGAAAGAAGACCCTCCAGCGGGTTCGGGGAGCACAACAGCCCTGTCGGCAGGATCGCCGACGCCCCAACAGAGAGACACACAGCCATGACCAAGACCTTCGGACTTCGCACCCTGGCCGCCACGCTGTCCGTCGCGGCCGTTCTCGCAGTCACCGGTGCCGCGCCCGCTGCGGCCACCTCGTTCACGGATGCCGACACCATCCAGCCGTTCGAGACCTTCACCTATGTCGCCGACTTTGCCGCGGGCGAGACGGCGGTGGCCAAGCTGTGGGGGGATGACGCGTCGGACCTGGACCTGTTCGTCTATGACGAGAACGGCAACCTGATCGCCGCGTCGGATTCGCTGCAGTCGCTGGAAGCGGCGGAATGGACGCCGCGCTGGACCGGCACGTTCCGGATCGAGGTCGTCAACGTGGGCGGGGCGCCGTCCTACTACATGCTGGCGACCGAGTGAGCGAGGCCGCGACAGGGGAGGGGGCGGTGACGCCCCCTTCTTGCGGTTTCGGGACGGGCGGACCGGACGCGGCGGGAACCCGCCGGAGGGACGGCGACCGCGGGGGTCCGGTGGCGGTTGGCGTTGTCGCGGGACCGCAACATCGCTAAAGCGTGACCGCCGCCAGATGTTGGCGGTCACGGATCACGCAGTGCCGGACGGGGCAAGGGCGGTCCGGCGCAAGGGCGGGTTGCAGAGGAGGTCCGGTGCGTCACGCGAGCCTTCTGATGCTGCCGACGGCCCCGGTGATCCGGGAGCCGGACGGGACGCTGTACCTGGACGACAAGTTCGTGTCGGGGACCGAGTACATCCGGCGGGTCTGGGGCGGTCCGCTGCACGTCATCCTGCGGGAAAGTGCCGGGCGGTTCGCCTTTGGCCGGTCGGTGGACCCCGCCACGCTGGGGTTCACGCTGGAGGTGGTGCCGCAAGGCAGCGCGATCAATCCGGCGGTGGCCGATGGCCATGACGTGGTGATGCTGGCGGCGGACAGCCATCTGGACCTGGATTTTGCCACGCAGGCAAAGGGGCGGCGTGCCCGGACGGTCTATGCGATCGAGTATACGCTGGGCACCCGGCTGCGCATCGCGATGCTGGACCGCGGGCGCAACCTGGCACAGCGGCTGTGGTCCTGCAGCTGGAATGTCCGGCAGGAGATGCGCAGGCGTCGGGCGCTGCGGGATGCCGATGGCGTGCAGGTGAACGGCTATCCGGCGCTGGACGCCTATCGCGGGATCAATCGCGACGTGCTGCTGTATCTCGACAACCGGATGTTCGCGGACCTGTTCGCGACCGAGGCCGAGATGGCCGCGCGGCGCGACCATCTGCTGGCGGGCGGGCTGCTGCGGCTGGTGAATTCCGGGCGGCTGGACCCGATGAAGGGGGCGCAGGACCTGGTTCCCGTGGCGCGCGAGCTGGTCAGGCTGGGGGTGGACTTCACGCTGGACATCTTCGGTGACGGGTCGCTGGCGGCGCAGATCGCCCGGGATGTCGCGGCGCATGACCTGACGGCGCGCGTCCGCATGCACAAGCCCGTCGATTTCGCGACCGAGCTGGTGCCGTTCTCGCGCCGGTCGGCCGACCTGTTCCTGTCGTGTCACCGGCAGGCGGATCCGTCCTGCACCTATGTCGAGGCGATGGGGTGCGGGCTGCCGGTCGTGGGCTATGCCAATGCGATGCTGGCCGCCGTGGCAGACCATTCGAAGGCGGGGTTCACCGTGCCCCTGGGCGACACCCGCGCGCTGGCCCGGCGGATCGCGGCGTTCGCCGGGGCGCCGCAGACCGTGCTGGATGCCGGGGAGATCGCGCTGGCCTTTTCGCGGGCGCATGACTTTGAGGGGCAGTTTGCCCTGCGGATCGCGCAGTTGCGGCGGCTGGCCGGGGTGAGCGCCGGTTAGGGCGCTGCCCGGCGCGCGGTCAGGCGGCCTGTTTCAGGACGTCCGCCAGGGTGCCGACGAGCTGGTCGATGTGGGACTTCTCGATGATGAGGGGCGGCGACATGGCGATGATGTCGCCCGTCGTGCGGATCAGGATGCCCTTTTCGAACGCCTTGAGGAAGCAGCCGAAGGCGCGGCGGGTGGGTTCGCCGGGGATGGGGTCAAGCTCGATCGCGCCGATCAGGCCCATGTTGCGGATGTCGATGACGTGGGGCAGGCCGCGCAAGCTGTGCAGCGCCTGTTCCCAGTAGGGGGCGATGTCGGCGGCGCGCTGGAACAGACCCTCTTCCCGGTAGGTTTCGAGGGTGGCGAGGCCCGCGGCCGATGCCAGCGGCGAGCCGGAATAGGTGTAGCC
>DBBA01000114.1 GCA_002291955.1 Rhodobacteraceae bacterium UBA996
GCCGCGCGCCTGCGCTTCCTGCGCTCGTCCTCGGCCAGCCTGCCGCCGCAGGTCATGCTGGAACTGGCCCGCGTCTTCGGCGCCCCGGTGATCGAGGGCTACGGCATGACCGAAGCCGCGCACCAGATGTGTTCGAACCCGCTGCCGCCCGGCGTGCAGAAGCCCGGCAGCGTCGGGATCAAGGCCGGCCCCCGCGTGCGCATTGCGCACGAATCCGAGGACCGGCTGATCGACGGCACGGGCGAGGTCGTGATCTCGGGCCCGAACGTCACCCCGGGGTACGAGGGCAATCCGGAGGCCAACCGCAAGAGCTTCTTCATGGCCGACGGCGCACGCTGGTTCCGCACCGGCGACCAGGGGGCGTTCGATGCGGACGGGTACCTGAACCTTACCGGCCGGCTCAAGGAGATCATCAACCGCGGTGGCGAGAAGGTCAGCCCGCTGGAAGTGGACGCGGTGCTGATGGACCATCCCGCGGTGCAGCAGGTCGTGACCTTTGCCATCCCGCACCCGAAGCTGGGCGAGGAGGTGGGAGCGGCGGTCGTCCTGCGCGACGGGCAGACGGCAAGCGAACGCGACATCCGCGATTTCTGCGCGACGCGGCTGGCCGATTTCAAGGTGCCGCGCCGGGTGGTGATCCTGGACGAAATCCCCAAAGGCGCCACCGGCAAGCTGATGCGGATCGGTCTGGCCGAGAAGCTGGGCCTCGGCGCCACGGCGGGATAGGCGGGGGCCATGCGCATCTGCATCTTCGGCGCCGGGGCGATCGGCGGATACCTGGCGGTCAAGCTGGTGCAGGCGGGTGCCGACGTGTCGGTGGTGGCCCGCGGTCCGCATCTGGCCGCGATGCAGGCCGATGGCCTGACCCTGATCGAGGCGGACGGCCCGCCCGTGACCGTGCCCGTCCGGGCGACCGAGGCGCCCGCCGACCTTGGGCCGCAGGACTATGTCATCGTCACCCTCAAGGCCCATTCGGTGCCGCCGCTGGTGCCGCGCATGGCGCCCCTGATCGGCGACGGGACCACCGTCGTGTCGGGGGTGAACGGCGTGCCGTGGTGGTACTTCCACCGGATCGGCGGACCGCTGGAAGGCACCCGTCTGGCCACCGTCGATCCCGGGGACGCGCAGTGGACCGGGTTCGGTCCCGACCGGGTGCTGGGCTGCGTCGTCTACCCCGCGGCCGAGGCCGAGCGCCCCGGCGTGATCCGCCATGTGGAGGGCAACCGCTTTTCGCTCGGCGAACCGGACGGGTCGAAGTCCGACCGCGCCACCCGCCTGTCCGACGTGATGGCGGCGGCGGGGCTGAAGGCCCCGGTCCGTCCGCGCCTGCGCGACGAGATCTGGGTCAAGCTGTGGGGGAACCTGTCGTTCAACCCGATCTCGGCGCTGACCCACGCAACGCTCGACGTCCTGTGCACCGACCCCGGCACCCGCGCTGTCGCCCGCGGCATGATGGTCGAGGCGCAGGAGATCGCCGAACGGCTGGGCGTGCGCTTTCCCATCGACGTGGACCGCCGGATCGACGGTGGCGCGGCGGTGGGCGCGCACCGCACGTCGATGCTGCAGGACCTGCTGGCCGGCCGCCCGATGGAGATCGACGCGCTGGTCGCGTCGGTGCAGGAGCTGGGCCGCCTGACCGGCACGCCCACGCCCACCATCGACACCGTGCTGGCGCTGATCCGCCTGCGCGGGCGGGTGGCCGGGGTCTATCCCTGACACCGCCAGACCCATCGCCCAGGGACGCCGCCCTTGCCACGCTTCTCTGCCAACCTGTCGTTTCTCTACCAGGACCTGCCGTTCCTCGACCGCTTCGATGCGGCCGCGCGGGACGGGTTCCGGGCCGTGGAATACATGGCCCCCTGTGCCCATCCGCCCGCCGTGATCGCCCGCGCGCTGGCGCAGAACGGCCTGACGCAGGCGCTGTTCAACCTGCCTGCGGGCGACTGGGACCGGGGCGAGCGGGGCATCGCCTGCCTGCCCGACCGGGTCGAGGACTTCCGCCGGGGCGTGGCGCTGGCGCTGGACCATGCGGCGGCGTTGGGCTGCCGACGGGTCAACGCGCTGGCGGGGATCGCCCCCACCGGGTCGGACCCCGCCCGGCTGACCGACACGCTGGTGGACAACCTGCGCTGGGCCGCGCCGCGCTGCGCCGATGCGGGCGTCGCGCTGCTGATCGAGCCGATCAACACCCGCGACATGCCGGGGTTCCTGCTGTCCACGACCGCACAGGCCGAGGTGATCCTTGACCGCGTGGGATCGGACAACCTGTTCCTGCAATACGACATCTACCACGCGCAGGTGATGCAGGGCGACCTGATGCCGACCTTTGCCCGGCTCCAGGACCGGATCGCCCATATCCAGATCGCCGACACGCCCGGCCGCCACGAACCCGGCACCGGCGAGATCAACTATCCCTTCGTGTTCGCCGAGCTTGACCGGCTGGGCTACGACGGCTGGGTCGGCTGCGAATACAGGCCCCGCGCAGGCACCCGCGCGGGTCTTGGCTGGATGGCGCCCTACCGCGCGGACCCACCGCCACCACACCCCTGACCCGCCACAGGCCCCGCCCGACACGACCGCGCTGCCGCCGGACCTGTGCCCCGGCGCTGACAGGCAGGCCATCGCCGGTCATCATCCGCCCGAAAGGGTCCCGCTGCCGATGATGCGGTGCCCGTCCAGCATCAGGTCCGCGCCCCGCAGGCACAGGCCCAGGTGCGCGCGGCTGCGGTTCCTGCCGCCAAAGCTGATGTCGTCGTTGCTGCCCAGTTCGATCTGGACAACGCCCAGGGCGCTTTCGATGTCGGCGCCGCCGCAACCGGCCTCGGGCGTCTGCACCAGGGGCTGCGTCCAGCGCGCCCGCCGGTCCAGGCCCCAGCCCATGTGCCCCGCGCAGAACGCACCGTCATCGCCCGCGCTGTCCAGTTCGGCCCGGATCAGCGCCGCATCCAGCCCCCCCTCGATGGCCACGACGCGGCCGGCCTCGAAGAGGATCGTCACCGCCGCCTCGATGAAGCGGGCCAGGCGGAACACGCAGTCGTCGCGGTCCAGCACCAGCCGCCCCTCGGTCGTTCCTTCCACCTGCGCGGCCTGCACGGCCCCCAACCCCCAGAAATCCAGCCGCCCGGGCGCATCGGCCGCACCGTACAGGGCCAGCCCGCGCCGCCCGGTCTTGTCCATCACCAGGTCCGTCCCGGCCGGGGACGTCACCCGGATCGTGCGCGCGGCGTCCAGCACCGCGGCGCCCGCAAGGGCCGTCCGGCGCACATCGGGGTCGGCGCGCAGCCGGTCCAGGACATGGGGCGGTTCCATCACGCACAGCGCCCGCGCACCCCGGTCCAGCGCCGTCCGAATCTCGGCCCGGTAGTGCAGGCCGTGCGCGGTCGCGTAGACGATCAGGTCCGCGCGGTCGATCAGCGATGAAAGCACCCGGGCCGACGGCGGGCTGTCCCAGGCGACCGTCCCGACAACCGCATCGGCCCCCATCGCGCGGGCGGCCGCATGGCAGGCCGCGGCATAGGCCGGGGACCAGGCGGTGTCGGTCACGATGGCGCACAACTCGCCCGGGGCAAGTCCACAGGCCGCCAGCTGGTGGCGGAACAGGCCGGTCAGGTCCGCCGCGAATGCCTCGGACGAAAAGCTGCGCGCGTTGGGCATGGTCCGGGTCCCGTCCTGTGTGGCCGGACGCTACCGGGCGCGATCCGCCGCCTCAAGCCGGATGGCCGCGGGCGCCGCCACCGCGGGACAAGACGGATCGACAGGGCACTTCGGTGGTGGCAACGTTCCCATACAAGGGGGGACTCGATGGCCGCCAAGGCGCCGACCATCATCGATGTGGCCAAGGCCGCGGGCGTGTCGAAAAGCACGGCGGCACGGGTCCTTGCGGGGTTGCCCAACATCTCGGACACGGCGCGCGAACGGGTGCGTGCCGCGGCGGTTGCCATCGGGTACGAACGCAACACGCTGGCGGCGGGAATGCGGTCCGGGCGCAGCGGGCTTCTGGGGCTGGTGATCCCCGACATCTCGAACCCGTTCTGGGCCGAGGTCGCGCGCGGGGCGCAGGACCGGGCCGCGGCGGCCGACCTGTCGCTGATGGTGATGTCGTCGGACTGGGACCCCGCGACCGAGGCGCGCCACATCCAGGCGCTGCGCCGGGCGCGGGTGGACGGGGCGGTGATCAACCCGGTTTCCGACCAGGTGGGCGACCTGCCGGGCGCAGGGACGCCGGTGGTGCTGATCGGGTCCGCGGCCGAGGCCTTTGCCGGCATCCCGAGCGTCGGGTCCGACATCCATCACGCGGTGACGCTGGGCATGGATTTCCTTGTTTCCAAGGGACATGACATGCCGTCCCTGATCCTTGGCCCGCCATCCCGGCTGGCGCGGACGCGGTTCCTGAACGTGGTCCGCCGCCATTGCATCGCCCGCGACCGCGATCCCGGCGACCTGGCCATCGAAAGCGCGGACTACACGGTCAGGGGGGGGCGCGCCGCCATGCACCGGCTGCTGGCGCGGCGCACCGTCGGGCATGGCTGCGTCTTTGCGGCGAACGACATGATGGCGCTGGGGGCGCTGATGGCGCTGCACGAGGCGGGGGTGAACTGCCCGCGGGACGTGTCGGTCCTGGGCTTTGACGGCAGTCCGATCGGCGCCTGTTCGGCCCCGCAACTGACCACCATCGCCAAACCCGCGCGCGAGATCGCGGCCCGCGCGGTGTCCATGCTGATCGACCGGATCGACCGCGGCACCGCCTGCGCCATCGAGGAGTTGCGGGTGCACCTGCCGGGGCGGCTGGTCGAACGCGCGTCGGTGGCCGACCTGTCGGCCGCCGTCCGGCGACGGGCCTGAGGAGACGGGGCGTGACCGAACGGGGCACCCTTGCGGCACGGACTGCGCCCGCGGTTGGGAACCTTCCCGGCAGCCTTTCGGCATCGCGGTCCGCCGCGCGCAGGACCGGACCGGGCCGGTCGGCCCGCGCCAGGGCCCTGCGCGACTGGTGGCCCTACTACGCCATGATGGCGCCGGGGCTGATCTTCTTTGCGGTGTTCCACTACCTGCCGATCTGGGAGGCGCGGCTGGCCTTCCAGGACGTGCGGATCATTCCCCCGAACATCTGGGTCGGCCTGAAGCACTTCGAGGTGCTTCTGGGCTCGGCCGTGTTCTGGCAGGTGTTCGCCAACACGCTGATCATCTCGGCGATGAAGATCGCCTTTGTCTTTCCCGTGCCGATCCTTGTCGCGCTGCTGCTGAACGAGGTGCGGTCGGGCCCCCTGCGCAAGTCGATCCAGTCGGCGATCTATCTGCCGCACTTCCTGTCCTGGGTGGTGATCGCGGGCATCTTCATCGCGGCCCTGTCGCCGTCGGACGGCGTGGCGAACGAGGTGCGCGGGTTCATGGGGCTGGAACCGCGCAGCTACATGACCGACCACGGGTCGATCCGCTGGGTTCTGGTGTTCTCGGAGATCTGGCGGTCGGCGGGCTGGGACCGCCTGCTGTATCTGGCCGCGATCCTGGCCATCGACCCGCAGCTCTACGACGCGGCCGAGATGGACGGCGCGACGCGCTGGCAGAAGATGCGGTTCGTCACCCTGCCCGGGATCGCCCCCACCATCGCCACGCTGTTCATCCTGAACGCGGGCATGTTCCTGTCGGCCGACCTGAACCAGGTCATCAACCTGTCGAACGACGCGGTCCGGTCGCAGATCGACATCATCGACACCTACGTCTACCGGATCGGGTTGCAGACGGGCGAATTCTCGCTGGCGACATCGGCGGGGCTGTTCAAGGGCATCCTGGGGATGATCCTGATCGTGGCCGCGCATACCCTGTCGAAGCGGCTGACCGGCAAGGGGGTGTGGTGATGCGCCTGCCCGGCCGCACCCCGTTCGAACGGATCGAAAGCGCGATCATCGTCTCGACCCTGCTTCTGCTGACCATCGTCTGCGTGCAGCCCCTTGTGAACCTGCTGGCGGTGTCGCTGTCCGACCCCGCCCGCGTCCCGGGGATGAGCGGGCTGGCCATCGTCCCGCGCGGGTTCTCGACCGATATCTACGCGCTTCTGATGACGAACCCGGCGGTGCAGCGCGGGCTGGTCAACTCGGCCATGATCACGGTCGTGGGCACGATCCTGTCGGTGATCGCCACGGCGCTGATGGCCTGGGGCCTGTCGCGCCCCGGCCTGCCCTATCGCCGGGCGATCTTCGTGCTGGTCCTGGTGACCATCGTGTTCGAGCCGGGGATGATCCCCGACTATTTCGTGAATCGGCGGCTGGGCCTTCTGAACACCTACTGGTCGGTGATCTTCTACAAGCTGGTGAACGCCTGGTACCTCATCATCCTGGTGCGCTTCTTCGAGGAAATCCCCAAGGAACTGCTGGAAGCGGCCGAGATCGACGGGGCAAATCCGTTCCAGGTGTTCTGGATGGTCGTGCTGCCGTTGGCCAGGCCCGCGCTGGCCACGATCACGCTGTTCTACCTGGTGTTCCGCTGGAACGAGTTCTTCCGCGCGATGCTGTACCTGTCGGACCCGAACCTGTGGCCCCTGCAATTGGTGCTGCGCCAGTTCGTGATCGAGGGTGACAAGCTGGCGATGGTCGGCGTCACCGACATGAACGCCTACACCGGGGCCAGCGCCATCGACATCCGCGCGCTGAAGGCCGGGATGATCATGCTGACCATCGCGCCGGTGCTGATCATCTACCCGCTGATCCTGAAGTACTTCACCAAGGGCACGATGTCGGGTGCCGTGAAGGGTTGAGCAACGGAAACATCTGAAAATAGGGAGGAAAAACAGATGTCTGCGTATCGTGGTCTGATGGCGGGGGTGGCCCTTGCGGCGCTGTCCGCCGGGGCGGCACTGGCCGATCCCGTGACCCTGCGGCTGGTCTCCAAGGACCTGTCGATGGCCAATCCGCAGGACGCCGCGCATATCGCGCGGATCGAGGCGGCGCTGGCCGCCCGCGGCACCGAGGTGGATATTTGACTGGTCGAGGTCGCCAGCGCGGGCTACGCCGACAAGCTGACCGCGATGATCCTGGCCGGCGACATCCCCGACCTGATCTATTTCCAGGGCGGGGATGCCAAGATCGCCGAACAGGGCGTGCTCGAGGATCTGCGGCCCTGGATCGAGAACTCGGAATTCCTCAAGGACGCGCTCTATCCGCACAACGTGGACCGGCTCGCGAACTATCCCTACCTTCTGTACGTCTTCCCGGTGCGCAACCCGCAGCCGGTGATGCGCGCGGACTGGTTCGAGCGCACGGGCCTGCCCGCGCCCCAGACGGTCGAGGATTATGTCACGCTGCTGTCCACCGTCGCGCAGGGCGACTATGACGGCGACGGGCAGGCGAACACGCTGGGCCTGACCTCGGCCGAGACGACGGCCGAACTGGACGCGATCTTCAACCAGGCCTTCGGCGTGACCGCCACTTGGATGCCGACGCCCGAGGGGGTCATCAACGCCCGCGTCAGCCCGCAGGAACGCGACAAGCTGGCGTTCTGCGGATCGCTCCGCGAACAGGGTCTGCTCGACCCCGAATACATCACCACCAAGTGGGACGTGAAGGAGGACAAGTTCTATTCCGGCCGCGTGGGCATGATCCTGGGCTCGTCGGCCGAGGTCGTGGACATCTATGGCGGCAAGATGCAGCAGGTCCATCCCGGCACCGAACTGGTGCTGTTCGACCCGCCGCAGGGGCCCGCGGGCCGCGGGCTGGCAGCCGTGGACGTGTCCAATGAAAGCCGCGGTTTCGCGATCTCGGCGCTCAGCGAGCACAAGGAAGAAGCCTTTGCCGTCCTCGACTTCATGGCCAGCCCCGAAGGCCAGATGATGGACCGGATGGGCTTCGCGGGGACGCAATACGTCATCCGCGACGGCAAGATCGAGGTGACCGATGCCATCGCCACCTGGTACGCCCGGTTCATGGTCACGGCGAACTGGACGCCGCCGGTCCAGTGGCTGAGCCCGGCCGCGCAGCAGCACCTGGCCAATGTCTCGACCTACTATGTCGCGGACAATGCGTTCGTCTGGCCGCCCGAGTTCGCGGCGGACCTCGATGCGACCACCAACGTCTATCGCGAGTGGGTCTACAAGTTCGTGTCCGGCGAGGCGAGCATGGACCAGTGGGACGAGTATGTGGCGGCCTGGAACGCGGCGGGCGGCGACCGGCTGACGGCCCACGCGCGGGAGGTTCTGGATGCTTCGAACTGACCGGCAGACGGACAGCGGCCTGCGTGGCCGCATCCGCGCCATGCTGCACGGTCTGGCCTTCGGCGATGCGCTTGGCGCCCCCGTCGAACGCCTGACCGCGGCCGAGATCCGGGCGCGCTATGGGCGCGTCCGGTCGCTCGACACGCCGTGGCACAAGGCCGACTGGCCCCCGCACAAGCGCGGGGGCCGGATTCGGGGTGGCGGGATCGTCACCGACGACACGCTGATGACGCTGTGCCTGATGCGCGTCTATGGCGAGGTCGGGCGGCATCTGGATGCCTGGGACATGGCCGGGCCGATGGTCCGCGCCATCGCCTGGGACACGGTCTGGGTCCCGGAGCTGCAGCGCGAGACGGTCCTGATCGACCGCCTGTACTACCCCGAAAAGTGGATCTTCCAGCGCCACCAGCTGGCCGGCTGCGATCCGCGCCAGGGGGGGATCGGCAACATGGTCAACTGCGGGGCGGCGATGTACGCCGCCCCCATCGGCGCCGCGAACGCCGCCGATCCGCAGGCCGCCTATGCCGAGGCCATCGCCTTCATGAGCGGCCATCAGGAAAGCTTCGGGCTCGAGGCGGCCGGGGTCATGGCTGCTGCCGTCGCCGCCGCCTTTGCGCCGGGGGCGACCATCGACCGGGTGGTGGACGCGGCGCTGTCCGTCGCCCGCGACGGCACCCGCGCGGCCATTGCCGACATTGCCGGGGCGGCCGTCGCCCTGCGCGGGCGCCCCCATGACGCGGTGGTGACGGAGTTCCACCGCATCCTCATACCCCGCTCGCCCGCGGGCGACGACATGGTGCAGGGCCCCGCGCTGGCGGGCCGGGCGACCGACGCCTACCGACCGTCGCGCTGGGGCGCGATCGAGGAGCTGCCGATCGCCCTGGGCTTCGCGCTGCTCCACCGGGGCGAGTTCGCGCCCAGCATCGAGGACGGCGTGAACTCGGGCCGCGACATCGATTCCATCGGCGGAATGACGGGCGCGATCCTGGGGACCCTGCATGGCGAGGCGGTCGTGGACCCCGCCGTGGCCCGCACGCTGGACACGGCCAACCGGCTGGACCTGCGGGCCGAGGCCGACCGCTTCACCGACACGGTCGCCGCCATCCACGCCGCCGACGCCCGCCACCGC
>DBBA01000302.1:0-128 GCA_002291955.1 Rhodobacteraceae bacterium UBA996
ACCTCGTTCAGCGCGCGCTCGGGCTCGGCCTCGGGCTTGTCCACCTTGTTCAGCACCACGATGGGCCGCAGGTTCAGCGCCAGTGCCTTGGCCAGCACGAACTTGGTCTGCGGCATCGGGCCTTCGGC
>DBBA01000302.1:515-19952 GCA_002291955.1 Rhodobacteraceae bacterium UBA996
ACCTCGCCGCCGAAATCGGCGTGGCCGGGGGTGTCCACGATGTTGACGCGCGTCCCCTTCCATTCGACCGACGTGCACTTGGCCAGGATCGTGATCCCGCGTTCGCGCTCGATGTCGTTGGAATCCATCGCCCGTTCGGCGACCGACTGGTTCTCGCGGAACGCGCCGGACTGCTTCAGAAGCTCGTCCACCAGCGTCGTCTTGCCGTGGTCAACGTGGGCGATGATCGCGATGTTGCGCAGGTCCATGGGGATTCCGATATTCGGGGTCGCGCGTCACCTAGTGCGCGCGGGCCCCGATTGCCAGCGAAAAGCGACGGTCCCGTGCTGCGCCGCAGCGTCAGAAGACGTCCTGCACCGTCCGCGCGCCCGCCGAGATGTCCTGACCCAGACCTTCGACCGTGTTGCAGGCGGCCAGCGGCACGGTCAGCGCCAGGGCCGCGATCAGCAGAAGTGCTCTCATTCCTGATACCACCACACATCGGGCTGGAAGCCGATCCAGTCCCCATACATCGGCAAGCGGTCGGGGAAGCGCAAGCGCCGGTCGTGGGCGATGCGCGAATGGTCCGAGAACCAGATCGGGATGACGTAGCGCCCGCTCGTCAGCACCCGGTCCAGTGCCTGCGTGGCCGCGATGAAGTCGTCGCGGCTGCCTGCGGCCAGCATCGCGTCGATGAGCCCGTCGATGGCCGGGCTCTGCACGCCCATCCAGTTGCGCGATCCGGGCGTCTCGGCGGCCAGCGTCCCCCAGTACAGCCGCTGTTCCGTGCCCGGCGACAGCGACACGCCGCGGGTGTAGTACGCCATGTCGAAGTCGAAGGCGTCGGTCCGGGCCACGTATTGCGCGCTGTCCACCGTGGTGATGCGCGGCGTGATCCCCATGCGCCCCAGCGCCGCGGCATAGATCTCCATGGTCTGCTGGGTTTCGGTCGCGCCCTGGTTCAGCAGGATCTCGAAGGTGAAGTCCTGCCCGCCCGCGTTGCGCATCACGCCGTCCTGCACGGTCCATCCCGCCTCGGCCATCAGGTCGAGCGCGCGGGCGATGCCGGCGCGGTTGCGCTCGGTTCCGTCGCTCACGGGCAGGGTGTAGCCGTCGATGGCCCCGGGCAGCAGGACCGCCTGATGCGGTGTCATGTAGTCCAGCACCGTGCCGGTCGCGGGACCCGGGCCCATCCCCAGGACCGAGTTCGAGAAGTAGCTGGTGATCCGGGGCAGGGTGCCGCCGTTCAGCGTCTGGTTGATGAATTCGAAGTTGAAGGCCTGGATCATCGCCTCGCGCACGCGCCAGTCCTGGAAGGCGGGGCGGCGGGTGTTCATCACGTAGCCGGTGATGCCGGACGGACGCTGGTGCGGGATGATCGACTGCACGACCTCGCCCGAGGTCACGCGGGGAAAGTCGTACTGCGTCGCCCAGCGCTGCGCGTTGCCTTCGCGGTAGCTGGTGATCTCGCCCGCCTTGAACGCTTCGAACACCACGTCGCCGTCGCCGAAGTAGTCGTAGCGGATCTCGTCGAAGTTGTGCTGGCCGCGCATCAGGGGCAGGTCGCGCGCCCACCAGTCGGGGTTGCGCTTCAGCGAGATGAAGCGGCCGGGTTCGAAGGCGTCGATGACGTAGGGCCCGCTGCCCACCGGTACCACGTCGAACCCGCTTTCGTCGAAGGCGCGGCCTTCCCACTGTGCGCGGGGCAGGATCGGCCGCAGGCCCGCCAGCAGCGCGAGTTCCCGGTTGCCGCCCTCGAACGTGATCCGCACCGACCGCTCGCCGGTCTGTTCCATGCTGGTGATCTGGTCCTGCAGCGCGTGGTAGCGGGGGTGGCCCAGCGTGCCCAGCGTCTCGAACGACCAGATCACGTCATCGACCGTGACGGGCGTGCCGTCCGAGAACCGCGCCTCGGGGCGCAGGGTGAATTCGACCCAGGACCGGTCATCCGGCACCTCGACCGATTCGGCGAGCAGACCGTAGAGCGAGAACGGTTCGTCCCAGTTCCGGCCCATCAGCGTCTCGAAGACATAGACCGAGATGCCATAGGGCGCGGTGCCCTTCAGGATGAACGGATGCAGGCTGTCAAAGCCCCCGGCTTCGCCGAACACGATGCGGCCGCCCTTGGGTGCGTCGGGGTTGACGTAGGGCAGGGACACGAAATCCTGTGGCAGGGCCGGGTCGCCATACATAGCTATGCCATGCTGCGGCTCGGCACGGGCCCCCGGCCCGCAAGCAACCATGACCGCCGCTGCAACCCCGGCGACGACCCCCATCCAGCGTCCATTCATGGCGATTTGCCCTTCTGCCCGGCCTCGCTTCTTGGGCTCAACCCTAGACGCAACCTGCCTGCATTTCAAACTTTTAGCTTGGCCCGCGGCAACCGGCGGCGTATAAGAATGGCACTGCTCGATAGGTTTCTTGCCTGTATGAAACCTGCCTCAACACTGAACGCCGGCCTTGCGCCGGCGTTTTTTTTGCCCGTTTTCCGGGCAGGCCGCGCAGCCGTGATTGGCCTTCGCACCCGCAGCATGTAGGGTCCCCCTGCACCGCGAACGGTCGCGTTAACACAAGTAAACAAAGGGGCCGGCATGGACCTGAAGGGCAAGACCGCGATCGTCACGGGGTCGAATTCCGGCATCGGGCTGGGCGTGGCCGAGGCGCTGGCCGGGGCGGGCGCGGGGGTCATCCTGAACTCGTTCACCGACCGGCCCGAGGATCACGCGCTGGCCGATTCCCTGTCCGCGCGATTCGGGGTGCCCTGCCGCTACATCTCCGCCGACATGTCGCGGGGCGACGACTGCCGCCGTCTGGTCACTGACGCCGGGGGGTGCGACATCCTGGTCAACAACGCGGGCATCCAGCACGTCGCACCGATCCCCGACTTCCCGGCGGCGAAATGGGATGCGGTCATCGCGATCAACCTGACCTCGGCGTTCCACACCACCGCGGCCGCGCTGCCCGGGATGCGCGCCCGCGGTTGGGGGCGGGTGGTCAACGTCGCGTCCGCGCATGGGCTGACGGCCAGCCCCTTCAAGTCGGCCTATGTGGCGGCCAAGCATGGCATCGTCGGCCTGACCAAGGTCACCGCGCTGGAAACCGCCGAGGAACCCATCACCTGCAACGCGGTCTGCCCGGGCTACGTCCTGACGCCGCTGGTGGAATCGCAGATCCCCGACCAGATGAAGACCCACGGCATGGACCGCGAGACGGTGATCCGGCAGGTGATGCTCGCCCGCCAGCCGTCGAAACAGTTCGCCACCGTCGAACAGGTCGGCGGCACCGTCGCCTTCCTGTGCTCGCCCGCCGCCGACCAGATCACCGGCACCACGATCAGCGTGGATGGCGGCTGGACCGCGCTGTGACCGCCGCCCCGAAAGGTACGCCGATGCGCATCAACCTGGCCCTCCAGGGCGGGGGCGCGCATGGCGCCTACACCTGGGGCGTGCTCGACCGGCTGCTCGATGAACCGGACCTCGAGATCGCGGGCATTTCCGGCACCTCGGCCGGCGCGCTGAACGGCGCGGCGCTGAAGGCGGGGCTGGCGCGGGGATCACGCCAGGCCGCGCGCGACAACCTCGACCGGCTGTGGGAACAGGTGGGCGCTACCGACGACCTGCGTCTGGCGCCCTGGATGGCGGCCTTCCTGCCCACGCCCGCGCAGATCTCGCGCGCGGTGGAAGCCTCGCCCCTGTACCAGTGGATCGACACGGTGGGCCGGATGGTCAGCCCCTATGCCTGGGGGCCGTTCTACGCGAACCCGCTGCAACGGATCGTCGAGCAGTTCCACTACGACGCGGTCTGCGACACGCGCGGCCCGCGCCTGTTCGTGTCCACGACCAAGGTGCGCACCGGCAAGATCCGCGTGTTCGAGGGGCCGCAGGTGACGGTGCCGGTCATCCTGGCCTCGGCCTGCCTGCCGACCCTGTTCCAGGCGATCGAGATCGTCTGCCCCGACACCGGGACCGTCGATGCCTACTGGGACGGCGGGTATACCGGCAACCCGGCGCTGTTCCCGCTGTTCGACCCGGCGCTGCCCAAGGACATCGTGGTGGTCAACATCAACCCGCTGGAAAGCCCCGACCTGCCGCGCACCCCGACCGAAATCCAGAACCGCATCAACGAGATCAGCTTCAACTCGTCGCTGCTGCGTGAACTCCGCGCGATCAATTTCGTGCGCGAGCTGATCGCCGAGGGCCGCGTGCCCGAGGGCGTCTTCAAGGACGTCCTGATCCACATGATCGCCGACGACCCGCTCATGCGCAGCCTGTCGGTGGCGACCAAGCTATTGCCGACACCGGGCTTCCTGTCGCAGCTCAGGCAGGCCGGGTTTGCCGCCGCCGACACCTTCCTGCGCGACCATTCCGGCAAGATCGGCCATCAGGCCAGCACCGACCTGCCGAAGATGTTCGGCTGACCCGCCAAGGTCACGCGCTGGCGCGCAGGCGGGGGGGCACTACGCCCGTCGCGTCCTCGACCTGGTCCTCGGGGATGATGAGGCCGGCCGAGATGATCAGCTTTGCCGCCTCCTCGACGGTCATGTCGAGCAGGATCACCTCGCTCGCCTTCGCGAAGACCACGTAGCCCGAGGTCGGGTTCGGCGTGGTCGGCAGATAGACGGTCACGAACGGGTCCGGGCCAAGGTGCCGCGCGACCTCGCCCCCGGTGTCGCCTGCGACAAAGCCGACCGACCACATGCCCGCGCGCGGGAACTCGACGATGCAGGCGCGGTCGAAGGTCGGCTTGCCGGTGGACAGCACGGTTTCAGCGATCTGCTTCAGGCCCGTATAGACCGACCGCACCACCGGCAGCCGGTCCACGGTGCGTTCCGTCCAGTGCAGGAAGCTGCGCCCGATCAGGCCCTTGGCGACCCAGCCCACCAGCGTGGTGAAGATCAGGAACACGATCAGCCCGAAGCCGCGCAGGCCGAACTGCGTGTCCTCGCCGAAGTAGAGCTGGATCAGCGTGTCGGGGCGATAGGCGTGCGGGACGAACGGCAGCACCCAGCTGTCGATCCACCCGGTCACCACCCAGATCAGGTACAGCGTCAGCCCGATCGGGATGATGACGATCAGCCCGGTCAGGAAGTTGCCGCGGATACGCCCGAACAGGCCCGCGCGGCGGCGCTGCGCGTGATCCTGGGTCGCGGGGTCGCCCTTGGTATGCGGCATCGCGGGGGGTGCTCCTGTCCTCGCCCGGAAGCTAGGGGGGCGGCGCGCCGGTCGCAAGCGCCCTTGGCGTCACGCGTCCGCCGACCGGGCCAGCGCGCCTGCGATCCGCGCGGCCAGGGCCGCATTGTTCAGCACCAGCGCGATGTTCGCGGTCAGCGTGGCGCCCCCGGTCAGGTCGAACAGGCGCGCCAGCAGGAACGGCGTCACCGCCTTGGCCGCGATCCCCTGCGCCTGCGCGTCCGCCACCGCCTGCGCGATCAGGGGGGCAAGCGTGGCTGCCGGGATTTCCGCGTCAGTCGGAATCGGGTTGGCGACCAGTTGCCCCCCCGGCAGGCCAAGCGCGCCCCGCATCCGGTGTGCCGCCGCAATGACGGCGGGGTCGTCCAGCCGCAGGGGCGCCCGCAGCCCCGACGACCGCGACCAGAACGCGGGAAACTCGTCCTGCCCCACGGCAATCACCGGCACGCCCAGCGTTTCCAGCACCTCCAGCGTGCGGGGCAGGTCCAGGATCGCCTTGGCCCCCGCGGCCACGACCGTGACCGGCGTCTGCGCCAGCTCCTGCAGGTCGGCCGAGATGTCCATCGTCGCCTCGACCCCCTTGTGCACGCCGCCGATGCCCCCGGTCGCAAACACGCCGATCCCGGCGGCCCGCGCCGCGATCATCGTGGCCGCCACCGTGGTGGACCCGGTCCCGCCGGTCGCCAGCGCCACGGCCAGGTCCGCGCGCGACAGCTTCGCCACGCCCGTGGCCTGCGCCAGCGCCTCGAGCTCTGCCCCCGTCAGGCCCACATGCAGCCGCCCCGCCATCACCGCGATGGTCGCGGGCACCGCCCCCCCGCCGCGCACCGCCGCCTCGACCGCGCGGGCGGTCTGCAGGTTCTGGGGGAAGGGCATCCCGTGGGTGATGATGGTGGATTCGAGCGCCACGACGGGTGCGCCACCGGACAGGGCGGCAGCGACGTCGGGCGAGCAGTGCAGGGGCAGGGGGGTCATGCGGGGTCTCCCGAGATATGGGCGGCGGCGGCAGCCAGCGCCGCGGTCAAGGCATCGGCGGGCGCGGCCCCCGCCAGATCGGCCAGCAGATGCGCGGCCATGAACGTGTCGCCCGCGCCGGTCACGCGGACCACGCGCACCGGCGGGGGCAGGGCAGTGACCAGCCCGTGCGGTCCCGCATCGGCGCAGGCGCCCGATCCATCGGTCACCACCACCCGCCGTGCCCCCCGTGCGACGAGGGCCTGCGCGGCCGCCGCGGCATCGGGCGTGTCGTGCCCGCACAGGCACGCCGCCTCGGCCCGGTTGACGTAAAGTGTCGCGCGCGGATGACCCAGGAGCGGCCGCAGCCGGTCGGCCTTGCCCGGACTGGCCGGGGCCACGCGCAGGTCGGCCGCGGCCAGCGCGGGCAGGGTCGCGATCCGCGCCAGAAGGTCCGCCGTCAGGTTCCCGTCCAGCACCACCGTACCGGCCCAGGGGCGCGCGGCCGTGCCGAAGGGCCCCGTGACCAGCGGCGCCAGGATGCGGTCGCCCGCCGCTTCCAGCCCATGCGCATCGGCGACCGCGGCCACCAGCCCGCCCGGATGCTCGATCGCGAGATAAGTGTCGGTCGGCTGCCCGTGGACCCGCGTCAGGTGCCCGGTATCCAGCCCCAGCGCCGCACAGGCCGCCACCAGCGCGTCCCCGGCCGGATCGCGCCCCACGGCCGACAGCAGCACCGGCCGCACGCCGGACGAGGCCCCGATCCGGGCCAGCGCCGCCGCGATGTTCAGCGCCACGCCGCCCGGCACCCGCCGCACCCGGCCCGGCACGTCGTCCCCCGGTCCCATCGGCACCACGGCATGGCCGATGATGTCCCACAGGACGGAACCGACACACAGGATCACGGGCTGGGGCAGGGACGACATGCCGACCCTATTGGCTGCCCGCCCCCGCGGACGCAAGATCGCCCCGGATCACGAACGCCCCGGAACCCGCCCCGGGGTCACGGCACGCTGTCGTTCCGGCGCCGCAACTCGTCCGCCCGCTCCTCGGGCGACAGCCGCGCGAGCAATCGCCGATCCACGACCGTGCCGCCGATGATCCACACAAGGCCCGACACGATGCCGCTCCCGATGAACCCGAACGGCAGCCCCAGGAACAGCGCCACACACAGCGCCGCCAGCGCCACGTTCGCCACCAGGCTGACCAGCGCATGCCGGGTCGAGGGTCTCATCCGCCCGCCTCCGCGTCGCCCGGCCACCCGTCCGGCGCCAGGATAGCCCATCGGCACACGCCGCCAAACCCCTTGCCTTCCCGCGCGAAACCGCCTAAGGCCGCGCCACTTCACAGGCGGGGCATCGGGCCTTCGGGGGAGACATCCCCGACAGGTCCACCGGTCGGGCAGCAGCCCGTAGGCCTCGCCGCGGACCAACCGGAAAGGACAACACGCGCATGGCGCTGCCTGATTTCTCGATTCGCCAGCTTCTGGAAGCCGGTGTGCACTTCGGCCACCAGACCCAGCGCTGGAACCCGCGGATGGAACAGTACATCTACGGGGACCGCAACGGCATCCACATCATCGACCTGACGCAGACCGTGCCGCTTCTGGACGCGGCGCTGAACGTCATCCGCGACACCGTCGCGCGCGGCGGCCGCATCCTGTTCGTCGGCACCAAGCGCCAGGCCCAGGCCGCCGTGGCCGAAGCCGCCGAAAAGTGCGCCCAGTACTACATGAACCACCGCTGGCTTGGCGGCACGCTGACCAACTGGAAGACGGTCAGCCAGTCCATCGCCCGGCTCAAGCAGATCGACGAGCGGTTCGCGGACGGCGCGTCGGGCCTGACCAAGAAGGAACGCCTGAACCTGGAACGCGAGCAGCAGAAGCTGCAGGCCAGCCTGGGCGGCATCCGCGACATGGGCGGTCTGCCAGACCTTCTGTTCATCATCGACGTGGGCAAGGAAGACCTCGCGATCCTGGAAGCCCGCAAGCTGGGCATCCCGGTCGTGGCCGTGGTCGACACCAACTGCTCGCCCGACGGCGTGGACTACCCGATCCCCGGCAACGATGACGCCGCCCGCGCCATCGCGCTCTACTGCGACCTTGTCAGCCGTGCCGCCCTCGACGGGATGAGCGCGCAGCTGGGGGCCGCGGGTGTGGACCTCGGCGCGCTCGAGGAAGCTCCGGCCGAGGAAGCCCTGGCCGAAGAGGCTGCCGAAGGCTGACGCGCCGGGCCCCAGGCACGGCCTGTCATCACACCGTCACGGGGCGCGCGGCAGAACGCGCCCCATATTCCGTTCCGAGACATCAGGAGACCAGACCCATGGCCGAGATCACCGCCGCCCGGGTGAAGGAACTGCGCGAGATGACCGGCGCCGGCATGATGGATGCCAAGAAGGCGCTGACCGAGGTCGGCGGCGACATGGAAGCCGCCGTGGACTGGCTGCGCACCAAGGGGCTGGCCAAGGCCGCCAAGAAGTCGGGCCGCACCGCCGCCGAGGGGCTGGTGGGCGTCGCCGTGACCCAGGGCCGCGGCGTGGCGGTCGAGGTGAACTCGGAAACCGACTTCGTCGCCCGCAACCCCGAATTCCAGGGGATGGTCGGCACCATCGCCAAGGTCGCCCTTGGAGCGGCGGACCTGGACGCGCTGAAGGCCACGCAGGTCGATGGCAAGACGGTCGAGCTGACCGTGACCGAAGCCATCGCCCGCATCGGCGAGAACCTGACGCTGCGCCGCATGGCGTCGCTGACCGGCGGCACCGTCGTGAGCTACGTCCACAACGCGGCCACCGACGGCATGGGCAAGATCGGCGTCCTCGTCGCGCTCGACGGCACCGACACCGGCATCGGCCGCCAGATCGCCATGCACATTGCCGCCACATCGCCGCTGGCACTGGACGAGGCCGCGATGGACCCGGCCGTGGTCGAACGCGAGCTGGCGATCCAGACCGTCAAGGCGCTGGAGGAAAACGCGGCCTCCGCGAAGCCGAAGCCGGACGCGGTGATCCACAACAACATCATCCCGGGCCGGATGAAGAAGTTCCTGGCCGAGAACACGCTGGTCGGCCAGCAGTTCGTGGTGAACCCCGACCTGACCGTGGGCGATGCGGCCAAGGCGGCCGGCGTCACGATCACCGGCTTCGTGCGGCTGGCCGTGGGCGAGGGCATCGAGAAGGAAGAAGGCGACTTCGCGGCCGAGGTGGCCAAGCTCGCCAGCGGCGGCTGACGGTTCCTGCAGCCGGAGAAAACCAAGGCGGCACAGTCCCCTGCGGCGACTTTTTCATGTGATTTCCCAGGCCGCGCGCCGGGGAAGGCCGGGCTGGCCGGCCACGGACGTCTTGCCGACGCCCGGGGCCGACCGCCGGTCTCCCGGACAAGGCCGCGCCGGGGCCCGTAATCGCGGGACCGGCGTGACCACTGTTCCTATGGCTAACGCCACCACTCGCGGAACAGTCCCTGTATCGCAGGGACGCTGCTTCAACGGAATGACACAGTCGGCAAGCACCCGCTCAACCGCGGGCATTAACGAAGTTTTAACGATACCGGCGGAAACCCGACGGCCACGCGGAACGTGGGGGGCGGCGGTCCCGGCGCAAGCCCGAGGTGTCGCAGCACTGACCAGGGGGCGCGACGAGCGCCGACCGGACGTCCGCGCCCCGGACCGGCAGATGCATTACATAATACTGATTATGCGATATACGGACACCGGCCGCTCCGGCACCGGCCGACCGTCCCCTAGACCCGCGGTGCGGCCGGGATCTGCACCTCGAACCGCGACCCCTCGCCCGGTTCCGACGTGATGCGCAGCCGTCCGCGGTGCCGGTTCACGATGTGCTTGACGATCGCCAGCCCCAGCCCCGTGCCGCCCATCTCGCGCGACCGGTGGCTGTCCACCCGATAGAACCGCTCGGTCAGGCGCGAGATGTGGACCGGGTCGATCCCGTCGCCGTCGTCGGCCACCGCGACCACCACGGCCGGTCCCAGAAGCATCGGCTCGTGCGCCCGTTCCTCCAGCGTGATGCGGACGACACCGCCGCGGCGCCCGTACTTCAGGGCGTTCTCGATCAGGTTGGTGAAGACCTGCGCCAGCTGGTCGGGATCGCCCCGGACCGTCGCGCCTGTGTCCAGCCCGTCCGTCTCGACCCGCGCGCCCTGGGCCGCGGCCATCGGGCGCAGCGTCGCCAGCGCCATCAGCGCCACGCGCCCGATCTCGACGCGCTCGGTCGGCCGCACCCGCTCCTCGGCCTCGACCCGGCTCAGCGACAGAAGATCCTGCACCAGGCGGTTCATCCGGGCCGCCTCGCGCTCCATGATCGTCAGGAACCGCTCGCGCGCCGGCGCGTCGTCCCGCGCGGCGCCCTTCAGCGTCTCGATGAACCCGATCATCGCCGTCAGGGGCGTGCGCAACTCGTGGCTGACGTTCGCGACGAAATCCCGCCGGATCTGGTCGACCTCCTGCAGCGGCGTCATGTCCTCGAAGGCAACAACGACCCCCTGCCCGCCCGAAAAGGCCACCGTGGCGACGGTGACGCGGAACGTCGTCTCGCGCGACGCCTCGGCCGTGGTGAACATCGCCTCGCGCCGACCGCCCAGGCGCAGGGCATCCTGCACCGCATCCACCACGGCGGGCTGGCGCAGGATGGTCAGGAAGTGCCGCCCGGCGATTCCGCGTCCCAAAAGGCGCTCGGCACCCGGGTTCGCGATTGCGATTCGCGAATCACCGTCGATCACCAGCGCCGGCATCGGCAACGCCTCCAGCACCGTCGCAACATCGGACACCGACACCCGCCACCCCCGGTTTCCCGCTTCCGTCAGGTCCACCGAACACAATCGCCCGAGAAATGTAAGGTTGCACATCACAACGTCGTTGCACTTTCGGTACGGACCATTCATCCTTCGATTGTGTCTAGACCGAAACTTTCTCCATATGGTTCGGTCCGGCACGCGGGGAAGGCCTGGCGTTGTTTTTGGGGAAACTGTCATGGGTCGAACGGGACGGGCCGCGGCTTGCCGTGCGCCACTCGAAGAGTGTGCCGTAGCGTTGGACTGCGAGCGTGTGCTCGCCATCGGGAGAACCTCCCGTCCGGTCGAGGAACTGGGCACGATGGGTCGGTCGGCGCAGATCAGCCTGCTCGAGTACCATGAATTCCTGATCCAGAGCGAAGCGCCGCAGGCCGACATCGTCCTGTCGCCGATGGTCGGCGACACGTTCGACTGCCTGGACGTGGCCGTGCACCTGCATGCCAGCGGGTTCCGCGGGCGCCTGCATGTCATGGCGCCGGCCCTGCCCGACCCGGCGATCCTGCGCCGCGAGGTCGCGTCGATCTGCCCCGGCATCGAGGTGGACGTGGTGATCCGGGGTGCGACCGGCCTGATCTCGCAGACAGGGCCCCGCCCTACCTGACGCGGACCCACCTGACGCCGTCCCGCCTGTCGTGGCGGGACGGGTCCGTGCGCCCTAGCCTGCGGCGGCCCGCGCCGCGGCCGTCAGTTCCGCGATCAGCAGGTCCGCAGGCTCGCATCCCACCGACAGGCGGAAGAACCCTTCGCTGATCCCCAGCGCCGCCCGCGCCTCGGGTGTCAGTGCCCGGTGCGACGAGGTCGCCGGATGGCTCAGCGTCGTGCCGATGTCGCCCAGGGTCGGCGCAAAGGCGATGTTCCGCGCCGCCCGGACAAAGGCATTGGCCGCCGCCCTGCCCCCCTGGATCTCGAACGACAGCATGTTGCCGGTCCGGTCCCCCAGAAGCCCCGCCGCGCGGTTGTGGTCGGGGTGGTCGCCCCGTCCCGGGTAGATGACGCGCGCCACGCCGGGCGCATCCGCCAGGGCCGCGCCCAGCGCCTTGGCATTCGCCTCGGCCCGGTCATAGCGCAGCTCGAAGCTGTACAGCCCGCGTTCCGCCAGCCAGCAGTCGAACGGGCTGGCCGTCAGGCCCAGCGTCACCGCGCAGACCCGGATCGCTGCCCGGTCGGCCGGATCGCGGGCGGCCACCCAGCCCAGTGTCGCGTCCGAATGACCCGCCAGCAGCTTCGTCACCGAATGGATCACCACATCCGCCCCGTGGTCGAAGGCCCGGAACGCCCGCGGCGTGGTGAAGGTATTGTCGATCACCAGCCGGACACCGCGCGATTTCGCAATTTGCGAAATTGTGGCCACATCCGCCACCCGCAGCGTCGGGTTCGACACGACCTCGATCAGGATCAGCTTCGTCTCGGGCCGGATCGCGGCCGCAATGGCCGCCGCATCGGTCGGATCGGCCAGGCTGGTGGCGATCCCCATGCGCGGCAGGTCCTCGCGCAGCATCCGCAAGGACCGCCCGTACAGCTGGTCGCCCCCCACCACGTGGTCGCCCGCGCGCAACAGTCCGAACATCGTGGCGGTGACCGCCGCCATGCCGGACCCCACGACCAGACCCCCGGTTGCCCCTTCCAGCGCGTCGATCTTGGTGGCCAGGATGTCCGCGTTCGGATGCCCCTCGCGCGCATAGGTGTAGCCCGGGTTCGACCCGTCATACTGCGCGTCCAGCGCATCGGGGCTTTCCGAGGCATAGACCACCGACGGCTGCAACGGCGTCACCACCGCGCGGGACGATCCCGTGGGCCAGGGCGTGCGGCGGATCAGGGTCTCGTCCATGTTCTCATCATCCTGCAAGGTATCATTCATCCAGCGCGCGAAGATCGGCGCGGAACCGGTCCGCATTCCTGCGATACCCCTCGGCCGAGCGCAAGAGGCCCGCGATCTGGTCCTCGGTCAGGGGCCGCACGACCTTTGCGGGCACCCCCATCACCAGGCTGCCGTCGGGGATCTCCTTGCCCTCGGTCACCAGCGCGCCGGCCCCGATCAGGCAGTTCCGCCCGATGACGGCATGGTTCAGGATCGTGGCGCCCATGCCGATCAGCGTGCCGTCCCCGATGGTGCAGCCGTGCAGCGTGGCGCGGTGCCCGATGGTGCAGTCGGCCCCCACGGTCAGGGGGGCGCCGATGTCGGTGTGGCAGATCACATGCTCCTGCAGGTTCGTGCCCGCACCCACCACGATGGGCTCGTTGTCGCCCCGCAGGACCGCTCCGAACCAGACCGACACCCCTGCCCCCAGCCGCACCCGGCCCATCACCATGGCCCCGGGCGCGACCCAGGCGGTCGGGTCGATCGCGGGCATGTCGTCGCGTAATGCAAGGATCGTCATGGTCAGCCCAGCCCCTTCACGAAGGCGGTCAGCCCCGTCTGCCGGTACCGCCGCAGCCGTTCCGCCGTGACGATGGCCACCAGCCACGCCTCGGTCGCCGCCAGGTCGTCGTTCACCAGCACATACTGGTATTCGGCCCAGTGGCTGATCTCGTCCCGCGCCCGCGCCATGCGGCCTGCGATGACCGTGGCACTGTCCTGCCCCCGGCCCGTCAACCGTGCCTCCAGCGCGGCAATCGACGGCGGCAGCAGGAACACCGACACCACATCGTCGCGCATCGCCTGCGCGATCTGCTGCCCGCCCTGCCAGTCGATGTCGAACAGCATGTCCACGCCTTCGGACAGCGCCCGTTCCACCGGGGCGCGCGGACTGCCATACAGGTTCCCGAACACCTCGGCATGTTCCAGCATCTCGCCCGCGGCCACCATCGCGGCGAAGCGGTCGCGCGTGACGAAATGGTACTCGCGCCCGTCCTGCTCGCCGGGCCTCGGCGCCCGCGTGGTGGCCGAGACCGAGAAGCGGATCGTCGGGTCCCAGGCCCGCAGCCGTGCGGCCAGCGTCGATTTCCCCGCGCCCGACGGCGAGGACAGGATGATCAGCAAGCCCCGGCGGGCCGTTGCGCCAGCGTCCATCGTCATTCCACGTTCTGCACCTGCTCGCGCATCTGGTCGATCACCGCCTTCAGGTCCAGCCCGATGGCGGTCAGGCCCGGGTTCTGCGCCTTGGAACACAGGGTGTTGGCCTCGCGCATGAATTCCTGCGTCAGGAAATCGAGCTTCCGGCCCACCGACGCGCCGTCGGCGATCAGCGCCCGGGCGGCCGCGACATGCGCGCGCAGCCGGTCGATTTCCTCGGTCACGTCGGACTTTACCGCCAGAAGCGCAAGTTCCGCATGAAGCCGCGCGGGGTCCACTGTCTCGGCCATCACCCGGGCCAGCGCCTCGCGCAGGGCGCGCTCGACCTCGGGGCGGCGGGCCTCGGCGGCCACCGCGGCGTCCTCGGTCAGGGCCGCGATCCGGTCGATCTGGCCCCCCAGCACCTGCGCCAGCGCCGCCCCTTCCGCCGCGCGCGACCGGGCAAAGTCCGCGGCCAGCCCGTCCAGGTCGGCCACCAGTGCCCCCAGCAGCGCCGCGCGCGCGGTCTCGTCCGGCCCGCCCTCGGCCATGCCGCGCAGGGCCAGCACCTCGGCTGCACTGGGCGGGACCAGGTCCACCCCCGCCTCGGCCGCCATCGCCTGCACGGCGGCCACCTGCGCCAGCGCCCGCGCAATGGCCGGGCGGTCCACGCCGCCCGCCGTGCCGCCCTCGCGCGCGATCCGCAGGGTCAGCGTGATGTTGCCCCGCGTCGCCACCCGCGCCAGCGCGGCACGCGCCGCCGGTTCCAGCCCCTCGATCCAGTCGGGCAGCCGCAGCCGCAGGTCGAACCCGCGCCCGTTGACCGACCGCAGGTCCCAGGCCCAGGCATGGCCCTGCCCCGCGCCCGCCGCACTGGCAAAGCCGGTCATGCTGTTCAGGCCGCCCACGTCCCACCTCCGCGCATCCCGCGCCTCGCCTAGCACCTTTGTCCGCGAAGTGCAGGGGGCATCGGCCCGCCCGGCGCCATTAACCCTTGCTTCAGGAAGTTCGCGCGAAGTCCCGCGCGCCGCGCTATTAAGGGATCACTAACTGTTCGGGTCTTGGTTGAGCGAAGGTTGACGCGGCATTGCGCCCGCTGGCACCTTCGCCGAAGGATGAGTGATGTCCATCGAGCGTATCGGCGGCACCCTGGAGGGCAAGGTCGTGTCCCTGTTCACCCGCAAGCCCCCGGCGACCTTTGCCGCCGTGCGCGAGGTCGAGGCCTATTGGGAAGCCCTGCGCGGCACCCGCACGATGCCCGCCCGGGCCGAGATCGACCCCCGCGGCATCGCCGGGGCCCTGGAATACGCGTTCCTCCTGGAACGGATCGCCCCCGGCGCGGGCCGCATCCGGCTGGCGGGCACCCACCTGTCCGACCTGATGGGGATGGAGGTGCGGGGCATGCCGCTGACCGCGCTGTTCCAGCCCTCGGCCCGCCAGACGGTCGCGGACGCGCTGGAAAGCGTGCTGCAACGCCCCTCGGTCATCACCCTTGCCATCGAGGGCGAGCGCGGCATCGGCCGGGGCAAGCTGATCGGGCAGATGCTGCTCTGCCCGCTGAAAAGCGATCTGGGCGATCCGTCCCGCGTGCTGGGCTGCCTGCAGACCGAAGGCCCGATCGGCCGCGCGCCGCGCCGCTTCGACGTTCTGGGCACCAGCGAACGCCCGATCCTCGAGGTCGAGGCCGAGGCACCGCCCGCGACCGTGGCACCCGCCCGCCCGGACCCGGCACCGCTTCGCGCCGACACGGCCGCCCCGCCGCCCGGCATGGCCGAGGCGCCGGCCGAGTTCCGCACCGACGGCGCCCGGCCCGCGCGCGCGCACCTGCGGCTGGTCAAGTCCGACACCGACCCCGCGCCCTGACCGGGCGCCCGGCAGGACAGGACGCCTCGCACATCCAACCGGCACCGGGTGGGCGGGTCCGCCCACCCTGCGGCGTGGCCTACGCCGTGGCGACCGCCGCCCGGCCCACGCGCCGCCGCCCCAGTTCCTCGGCCACCAGGAACGCCAGTTCCAGCGCCTGGCTTGCGTTCAGGCGCGGGTCGCAGGCGGTGTGGTACCGGCTCGACAGGTCTTCGTCCGTCACCGCGCGCACGCCGCCGGTGCATTCGGTCACGTCCTGCCCGGTCATCTCGAAGTGGACGCCACCCGGCACGGTGCCCTCGGCGTTGTGGACGCCGAAGAACTCCTGCACCTCGCGCAGCACCGAATCGAACGGCCGCGTCTTGTAGCCCGAGGCCGACTTGATCGTATTGCCGTGCATCGGATCGCAGGACCACAGCACCTCGGCCCCTTCCTCGCGCACCACGCGCAACAGCCGCGGCAGGTGGTCGCCCACCGTGCCCGCGCCGAACCGCGCGATCAGGGTCAGGCGGCCGGGTTCGTTCTTCGGGTTCAGCTTCGCCATCAGCACCCGCAGGTCCTCGGCCGTGGTGGTCGGCCCGCACTTCAGGCCGATGGGGTTCTGCACGCCACGGGCAAACTCCACATGCGCGCCATCGGGCTGGCGCGTCCGGTCGCCGATCCAGATCATGTGCCCCGACCCCGCCACCGGCAGCCCGGTGGTCGAATCGATCCGGCACAGCGCTTCCTCGTATTCCAGCAGCAGCGCCTCGTGGCTGGTATAGACCTCGACCGTGGACAGCTCGTGGTTGGTCTCGCCCGTCAGGCCCGCGGCGGCCATGAAGTCGAGTGAATCCTGGATGCGGTTGGCGATGTCGCGGTAGCGCGCCGCCTCCTCGCCATCGGTGAAGCCCAGCGTCCAGGCGTGCACCCGGTGGATGTCGGCAAACCCGCCGGTCGAGAACGCGCGCACCAGGTTCAGCGTCGCCGCCGCCTGGGTATAGGCCTGCAGCATCCGCGCGGGGTCGGGGATGCGTGCGGCGGGCGTGAAGTCGAATCCGTTGATGATGTCGCCGCGATAGGCGGGCAGCGTCTGGCCTGCCATCGTCTCGACCGACGACGACCGCGGCTTGGCGAACTGTCCGGCCATGCGGCCGACCTTCACCACCGGCACCTTGGCGCCATAGGTCAGCACCATCGCCATCTGCAACAGCACCTTGAAGGTGTCGCGGATGTTGTCGGCGCCGAACTCGGCAAAGCTTTCCGCGCAGTCGCCGCCCTGCAGCAGGAACGCCTCGCCCCGCGCGGCGCGACCGAGCGCCTTCTTCAGCCGGCGTGCCTCGCCCGCGAACACGAGCGGGGGGTACTTCGCCAGCTGCGCCTCGACCGCCTGCAGCGCAGCCGCATCCGGATAGTCCGGCATCTGGACCCGCGGCTTCGCTCTCCAACCCGATTTCTGCCAGTCGCCCATGGCGGCCTCCCTCGCACGTTCCCGGCGGTGTCCATACCCCCGCGGCGCGCCGGGCGCAAAGGCCGATTTGCGGCATGGTCCTGTCGCGAACATGCAAGCCCCCTTGCGCGGGCGCGCAGCCCATGCTGACGATGCGCGTCCTCTGGCTGCATGGACCCATCTTGGCCGCATCCCCCGCCGCCCTGCCCCACCCCGACGCCACGGCGCAGCGCCGCTTCGTCTTTCTCCTGCTGCCGAACTTCACGCTCCTGCCCTTTGCCGGCGCGCTCGACTGCCTGCGCATCGCCAACCGCATGGCGGGCAGCACGCTGTTCACCTGGCGGCTGGCGGGCGACGGCGGCACGCCCGTGGCCTGTTCGGCCGGTCCCGCCTTTGCCGTGGACATGGACCTGACCGAGACCGACCGCGACGACACCATCGTGGTCTGCGGCGGCATCGACGTGGCCGATGCCACCTCGAAGCGCGTGATGAACTGGCTGCGGCGCGAAAGCCGCCGGGGGGCGGCCGTGGGGGGCCTGTGCACCGGCGCCCATGTGCTGGCCGAAGCCGGGCTGCTGGACGGCCGCCGCGCCACGATCCACTGGGAAAACCAGGACAGCTTCACCGAGGATTTCCCCGACGTGAAGCTGACCAAGTCGGTCTTCGTCACCGACGGCCCGCGCCTGACGGCCGCGGGCGGCACCGCGTCGATCGACCTGATGCTGAAGCTGATCGCCGACGCGCATGGCGAGGATCTGGCCAATGCCGTTGCCGACCAGCTGATCTATTCCGCGATCCGCACCGACGCCGACGTGCAGCGCCTGTCGGTGCCCACCCGCATCGGCGTGCGCCACCCCAAGCTCGCCCAAGTGATCCGCATGATGGAGGGCGCGACCGAAGACCCCGTCTCGCCCTCGGCGATGGCGGCCGACGTGGGGCTGTCCACCCGACAGCTGGAACGGTTGTTCCGCCGCTATCTGGGGAAAAGCCCCAAGCGCTACTACATGGACCTGCGCCTGCAGAAGGCGCGCAACCTCCTGATGCAGACCGACATGAGCGTCATCAACGTGGCGCTCGCCTGCGGCTTCACATCGCCCTCGCACTTTTCCAAGTGCTACCGGGCGCTCTACCACATCACCCCCTACCGCGAACGCGGCAGCCACGCCGACCGGCCCGCGCCCCGACTTTCGGTCTAGCGGCCTGTCCGTCCGAGCCGGCAAACGGCTTGTTTCGCCTTTTGCAACAATGCGGCGCAGGCTTTTCTTTCGGTGACACCACGACTAGGTTCCGCGCCGGACAAGGTTCCACAACGGGGAGACAACCAATGAAGAAACTGCTCTCGGCCACCGCGCTTTCGCTCCTGGCCACCTCCGGCGCCTGGGCGCAGGAAGAGATCAAGCTCGGCCTCATCATCGGCTTCACCGGCCCGATCGAGACGCTGACGCCGTCGATGGCCGAAGCCGCGCAGGCCGCGGTGGACGAGGTGAACGCGGCGGGCACGCTGCTGGGCGGCTCGACCGTCACGATGGTGCGCGCAGACTCGACCTGCGTCGATGCGGGCGTGGCCGTCGCCGCCGCCGAGAACCTGGTGACCGCCGAAGGCGTCAAGGGCATCGTCGGCGCCGACTGTTCGGGCGTGACCGGTGCGATCCTGCAGAACGTCGCGATCCCGAACGGCGTCGTGATGATCTCGCCCTCGGCGACCTCGCCCGCGCTGTCCACGGTCGAATCGAACGGCCTGTTCTTCCGCACGGCGCCGTCAGACGCCCGTGAAGGCGTGATCGCGGCCGAGATCATGAAGGCACGCGGCATCACGTCGTTTGCGATGACCTACACCAACAACGACTACGGCAAGGGCCTGGCCGACGCGATCAAGACCGCGTCCGAAGCCGCCGGCATCACCGTGACGCTGGTCGCCGCGCACGAGGACGGCAAGGCCGACTACTCGGCCGAAGTGGGCGCGCTGGCCTCGGCCGGGGGCGACATCCTGGTGGTGGCGGGCTACCTCGACCAGGGCGGCCTTGGCATCATCCGTGCCGCCCTCGACACCGGCGCCTTCGACCGCTTCGTGCTGCCCGGCGGCATGATCGGCGACAGCCTGCCCCAGAACGTCGGCCCCGACCTGAACGGGTCCTTCGGCCAGGTCGCGGGGTCTGATGCGCCGGGCATGGAAACGCTCCAGACCATGGGCGGCGGCAAGTTCGACGTGAACTCGCCCTACACCGCCGAA
>DBBA01000238.1 GCA_002291955.1 Rhodobacteraceae bacterium UBA996
GAGCGTCGTGCAGCCGGACAGTCCCGCTGCCGATCGAGACACCTGCGATGACGACCCTTCTGCGCGCCGCCGCCGCCGCGGCGCTGATGGGCGCGGCAGCCCTGCCCGCCGCCGCCCAGAACCTCGACTTCCGCATCGTGAACAACTCGGGCTTCGTGCTGATGGAACTCTACGTCTCGCCGCAGTCGTCCAGCCAGTGGGGCAACGACGTGCTCGGGCGCAACGTGATCGAATCGCCCGGCGCCGCGATGGTGCGCTTCCCCAAGGGCGGCAACGAATGCGTCTACGACATCCGCATGGTGTTCGATGACGGCGACGTGCTGACCGACCAGCAGAACCTGTGCCAGATCGGGGAATACACGATCAACTGACACCCTCGCGGGGGCGGAGGCAGCACAGGGCGTATAGCCACAGACCACCGCCCCCGGCCCCGGCAACCGCAAAGGGCAGGGCGACGGCCGCCGCGCGGCCGAGCACGGGTTCGGCCGCGCTGACCAGTGCGCCGGCCAGCAGCGCCCCCACAGGCAGCGTTCCCCAGGCGAAGAACCGGTACAGGCTGTTGACCCGGCCCAGGATCGCATCGGGGATCAGCCGCTGGCGGTGGCTGACGGTGACGACGTTCCACAGCATCCCGCCTGCGCCTTCGACCATCAGGCAAACCGCCGTCACCACGGGAGACGTGGTCGCGGCCAGCACAGGCCAGGGCAGGGCCACCGCCGCCATCCCCGCCAGCATGGCCGGGCGCAGTCCCATCCGCACGGCAAGCCCCGGCGCCAGGATGCCGCCCGCCACCGCCCCCGTCGCCCCTACGGCCAAGAGCAGACCATAGCCCTGCGCCGACAGGCCAAGCCGTTCCTGCGCATGCAGGACCAGCACGGTCAGCACCATCATCGCGCACAGGTTCATCAGCCCCAGCACCACGGCCAGCCGGAACAGGAACGGCTGGCCCCAGAGCCACGCCACCCCTTCGCGAAAGGCCGGCCAGACCCGGCTGCGCGGGGGAAGGGGGCGCGGCGGCAGGACGATCAGCCACAGGCAGGCAGCCGCCACCGCAAAGGCCGCCGCGTCGAACCCGAAGGGCACCGCGACCCCCAGCCCGATCAACAGACCCGCCAGCGGCGGCCCCAGGAAGCGCCCCGTCAGATGCTCGACCGTCCAGAGCGTGCCGTTGGCGCGTTCGAGCGATGCGGGATCGACCACGGCAGGCAGCATGGTCTGGGCGGCATTGTCGCGCAGCACCTCGGCCGCCCCCAGAAGGAATGCCAGCACTGCCAGACCCACCACGGAGCCGGTTGCCGCGTCCGACGGGACAGACAGGGGCGGCACCGACAGCGCCAGCGCCACCACCCCCAGCATCAGCACCGCGCGCATCAGGTCGGCCCGCAGCATCAGGCGCCGCCGGTCCGCCCGGTCGGTGATCACGCCCGCAGGCAGGATCATCAGGGCCCAGGGCGCGCGGCCCGCTGCGGCCACCAGCGCGATCAGCAGGGGGTCCCGGGTGAACAGCGTGGCGAGCCACGGCAGCGCCACGACCGCCACCCCGTCGGCCAGGTTCGACACCGCGGCCCCCGACAGGAACAGCCGATAGCTGCGGTTCGCGCGGATCAGGGCCAGTCCCATCAAGGCCTCGCGTCTGGTGCTTGGCCGGGCGTCCCACTAGGGTCGCGGGATGTCAACCGACGGACTGCCCATGCCCTTCACGCTTGCCACCTGGAACATCAACTCGGTCCGCCTGCGCGAGGGGCTGGTGGCCCGCCTCCTGACCGAACAGGCGCCCGACATCCTGTGCCTGCAGGAATGCAAGACCCCGGTGGACAAGTTCCCGACCGACACCTTCGCGGGCCTCGGCTACCCCCACCTCGTGGCGCGGGGGCAAAAGGGCTACAACGGCGTCGCCTTCCTGTCGCGGCTGCCGCTGGCCGACGCGGGGTCCATCGACTTCGCGGGGCTCGGCCACGCCCGCCACGTGGCCGCGCGGCTCGACTCGGGCGTGGTCATCCACAACTGCTACGTTCCCGCGGGCGGCGACATCCCCGACCGCACGGTGAACGACAAGTTCGGCCAGAAGCTCGACTGGGTCGCCGAACTGCGCGACCGCTTCCGCGCCGACCGACCGGAACGCGCGATCCTCGTGGGCGACCTGAACATCGCGCCCCGCGAGGATGACGTGTGGGACCACAAGGCGCTCCTGAAGATCGTCAGCCACACGCCGGTGGAAACCGGGCTCCTGACCGACGCGCAGGCGGCGGGCGGGTGGGTGGACGTGACGCGCGCCGACATCCCCCACGGGCGGCTCTACAGCTGGTGGTCCTACCGCGCGGCCGACTGGGACGCCGCGGACAAGGGCCGCAGGCTCGACCACATCTGGGCCAGCCGCGACATCTCGGGCGCCGCCCACGGGTCGCGCATCCTGCGCGATTCCCGCGGCTGGGACGGCCCGTCGGACCACGCGCCAGTCTTCGCGACCTTCGACCTATAGGGCGCGCACGGCGGCGGCCACCGCCGCCCCCAGCGCGGCATGTTCCGCCGCCCCATAGTGCACGCCATCCACCGGGCTGACCTTGATCACTTGGCCTGCGTCCAGGAACCCCACCCCCCGCACCTCGGCCAGCCGTTCCAGGATCGGCGCCAGCGCCCGCGACTTGGCCGCACCCCCCCAGAACTCGGCCGCCAGCACGCCCGCTTCCTCGACCGGCGGGGGCGCGATCAGCAGCACCTTGAACGGCCCCGTCAGGGCGATCGTGTCGGCATGCAGCGCGATGTCCAGAAGTGCCGCGATCCCGCCGGCCACAGCTTCGGCCGAGGCGCAGAACCGCGCCTTCACGTCGTTCGTGCCCAGCATGATCGTCAGCACGTCGATGGGCGCGTGCGACATCAATGCGATGCGCAGGCCCGCGCGGCCATCCATGTGGGCGCCCATCACCGGATCCTCAAACTGCGCGGTGCGGCCGGGCAAACCTTCCTCGACCAGCCGCCAGCCCTCGCCCAGCGCGCGGGCGGCCACGCAGGGCCAGCGCGCATCGGGCCCCAGCCGCGACCGGCCGCCATCGGGCGGGATCGGCAGGCTGCCGTGGGTGTTGCTGTCGCCGAAGGTCAGAAGGACGGGCATCGCAGGGTCTCCCCGGCGGACGGCCCCCTTGGCCTTTGCCGGTGCCGCGATCATATAAGGCGCGACAGCTTTGCACAGGGGAAAGCCCATGCTCGGATTCGGAACCAAACCCGCGGCCCCCGCGGCACCGGGCGCCGACAGCAGCGCGCTGGTAAAGGACATCACCGAACGCACCTTCATGACCGACGTGGTCGAGGCCAGCCGCGAGGTGCCCGTCATCGTCGATTTCTGGGCGCCGTGGTGCGGGCCGTGCAAGACGCTCGGCCCCATGCTGGAGCGGGCCGTGACCGAGGCGCGCGGAAAGGTCCGCATGGTCAAGGTCAACGTGGACGAAAGCCAGCAGATCGCCGCGCAACTGCGCATCCAGTCGATCCCGACCGTCTATGCCTTCTGGCAGGGCCAGCCCGTGGACGGATTCCAGGGCGCCGTGCCCGCGTCCGAAATCAAGGCGTTCATCGACCGGCTGACCGCGCTGGCCGGTGACGGCGGCCTGGGCGAGGCGCTGGCCGCGGCCGAGGAGATGCTGACACAGGGCGCCGCCGCCGATGCCGCGCAGGTGTTCTCGGCGATCCTCGGGGAAGAACCCGAGAATGCCGCCGCCTATGGCGGGCTGATCCGCGCGCAACTGGCCGTGGGTCAGGTCGACCAGGCCGAGGCCCTGGCCGACGCCGCCCCCGCCAAGGTCGCGAAATCGCCCGAGATCGAGGCCGCGCGCGCCCAGATCGTGCTGGCCCGGCAGGCGGCGAACGCAGGACCCGTGAACGAGCTCCGCACCGCGGTGGACCGCAACCCGGCCGACCATGCCGCGCGCTTCGACCTCGCGCAGGCGCTGCACGCGGCGGGTCAGGTGCAGGAGGCGGTGGACGAGCTTCTGGAAATCTTCCGCCGCGACCGCGAGTGGAACGATGGTGCGGCCAAGGCGCAGCTGTTCACCATCTTCGACGCGCTGCCGCCCAAGGATCCCATCGTCCTGGCCGGGCGCCGCCGCCTGTCGTCGATGATATTTGCCTGAGCCATGCCGCGCGCTAGTTCACGGCGCATGAGAATGGCGGCCGACCTTCCGGGCACGATCCCGGTGTTCCCCTTGCCCGGCGCGCTTCTGCTGCCGCGCGCCCGCTTGCCGCTGCACATCTTCGAGCCGCGCTATCTCGCGATGCTCGACGACTGCCTGAAGACACCGCACCGGCTGATCGGGATGATCCAGCCGCGCGACGGGGGTCCCAACGGCGGCCCCGGCGGCGGGGCCGAGGGTAAGCGGCGGCTGCATGCCATCGGCTGCGCCGGGCGTCTGACCGCGTTCTCGGAAACCGAGGATGGGCGCTACATGATCACCCTCAGCGGCCTGTCGCGCTTCCGCGTGCTGGCCGAGGTGCCGGGCTTCACGCCCTACATCCGCTGCGACGTGTCCTGGGACGGCTTTGACCGCGACGCGGGGCCCGTCGAGACCGACCCCGGGCTGGACCGTACCGCCTTCCTCGGGCTTCTGGAGCGGTTCTTCGAGGCCGAGGGGTTGAAGACCGACTGGCCCTCCCTGCGCGAGGCCGAGGATGAGCTTCTGGTGAACTCGCTCGCCATGCTCCTGCCCCTCACACCCGAGGACAAGCAGGCCCTGCTCGAAGCGCCCTCCCTCTCGACCCGGCGCGAGACGCTGGTGACCCTGATCGAATTCGCCCTGCGCGGCGGGTCGGGCGAAGAGGTCATGCAATGAGGGACGACGACGCCACCCCGTCGCAGCGGCCCTGGGACCGCCACATGCTCGAGGCGCTGGTCTGCCCCGAGACGCGGGCGATGCTGACCTGGGACCCGGTGCGGCAGGAACTGGTGTCGCTCGCCGCACATCTGGCCTACCCGGTGCGCAACGGCATCCCCGTCATGCTGCGGGACGAGGCCCGCCCGCTGGAGTGACGCGCTTCGCAGCGCCCCCCGCCCGCCTATCCGCGGCGGTGCAGGTGTTTCCCACGCAGGGCACCTTCACCATCAGCCGTGGCAGCCGGACCGAGGTGCGGGTGGTGACCGTCACCGCGACCGCCGATGGCCACACGGGGCAAGGCGAGGGCGTCCCCTACGCCCGCTACGCCGAAACGCCCGACAGCGTGCTGGCACAGGTGGCGGGCCTGCCCGACCGGGTGGACCACGCCGCGCTGCCCGCGCTCCTGCCCCCCGGCGCAGCGCGCGCGGCCGTCGATGCCGCGCTTTGGGACCTTGCCGCGCGGACCGCCGGGGTGTCGGCCTGGCGCCTGCTGGGCCTTGCCCCGCCGCGCCCCGTCATCACTTGCTACACCCTCTCGCTCGGCACGCCGGCCGCCATGCAGGCCGCGGCGGCGGCCAACGCCTGGCGCCCGGTGCTGAAGGTCAAGCTGGGCGGCCCGGGCGACATGGCGCGCATCGAGGCCGTGCGGGCTGGTGCGCCGGACGCGCGGCTGGTGGTGGACGCGAACGAAGGCTGGACACCGGACATCTACGCCGACCTCGCGCCGCACCTTGTGCGGTTGGGCGTGGCGCTGGTGGAACAGCCCCTGCCCGCGGGCGCGGATGCGGCACTCGCCGGCATGGCCCGCCCCCTGCCCGTCTGCGCCGACGAAAGCTGCCACGACCGCGCCAGTCTGGCCGGGCTCGCGGGCCGCTACGACTGGGTCAACGTCAAGCTCGACAAGACCGGCGGCCTGACCGAGGCGCTGGCGACCATCGCCGCCGCCCGGGCGATGGGGCTGCGGGTGATGGTGGGCTGCATGGTCGGCACCTCGCTCGCCATGGCGCCCGCCGTGCTGGCCGCGCAGGGCGCCGACCTTGCAGACCTTGACGGCCCGCTTCTGCTGGCGCAGGACCGCCCGAACCGCCTGCGCTACGACGACGCGGGCGTGCACCCGCCGGAACCGGCGCTTTGGGGGGGACCATGACCCGCACCGTCTATGTGAATGGCGACTACCTGCCGGAAACCGAGGCCAAGGTGTCCGTGTTCGACCGCGGCTTCCTGATGGCCGACGGCGTGTACGAGGTGACGAGTGTGCTGGACGGCAAGCTCATCGACTATGCGGGCCACGCGGCGCGGCTGGAACGCTCGCTGTCGGAGCTTGGCATGGGGATGCCGATGACGGCCGACGCGCTGCTGGACGTCCACCGCGAACTGGTCGTCCGGAACGAGCTTCTGGACGGGATGATCTATCTGCAGATCACCCGCGGAAACCCCGGCGACCGCGACTTTGCCTATCCGCCCGCGGACACGCCGCAGACCGTCGTGCTGTTCACGCAAGCCAAGCCCGGGCTCGCCGACAGCCCGATGGCCAGGACCGGCCTGCGCGTCATCTCGATCCCCGATGCCCGCTGGGCGCGGCGCGACATCAAGACGGTGCAGCTCCTGTACCCGTCCATGGGCAAGATGATGGCCAAGGCCGCGGGCTGCGACGACGCCTGGATGGTCGAGGATGGTGCCGTGACCGAAGGCACGTCGAACAACGCCTACATCGTCAAGGGCAACCGGATCATCACCCGGAACCTTGGGACCGAGATCCTGCACGGCATCACCCGCGCCGTCGTCCTGCGCTTCGCCCGCGAGGCGCAGATGGAGGTCGAGGAACGCGCCTTCACCATTGACGAGGCCAAGGCCGCGGACGAGGCGTTCATCACCTCGGCATCGATGTTCGTGATGCCGGTGGTCGAGATCGACGGAGCCCAGGTCGGCGCTGGCACGCCCGGCCGGGTGGCCACACGCCTGCGCGAGATCTACCTGGACGAAAGCCGCAAGGCGGCGGTCTAGCTCCGCCGCCTGCAACAGGGCGGACGGATGTCGCCGTTGCCCTGTCCGCGGCACCGTCCAACCGGGCCAGGATGCCGGGCAGGCGGACGACGGGCTCAGGCCGGATCGCCGATCAGGACCGCGCGCCCAAGATCGCGCGCCCGAAGCCTTTCGATGCAGTCAAGGACCCGGGCACCCAGGTCGGGCGGGCAGAACATGCGTGCCAGCCAATCGGCGTCGGGCGGGCGAAACCTGCCGGCCAGAACATCATCGAGGGTCGCGACCACCCCGCTTCCCGCAAACAGCCGCCGCATGCCGGGGACCAGCGGATCAAGGTAGTTCTCCTCGTAGTCGAGGTAGACCTGCATCGGCACCCCCTCGCGGATCAGGTCGATTGCGGCGGTCGAGGTACAGGTCAGGCCCTGCCCGGCCCGCGACAGCGCATCGTCCATCGTCGCATCCGACAGGCGCAGGTTGGGCGGCGGGTTCCGCAGCCCGGCCAAAAGCCCCGGGAAGTCCCAGCGTTCGCGGTGCAGGTGGCGGGAATTCTCGCCCGGCAGGTGGCGCAGCTTGACCCACACGGTCCGCGTCGGGTCGGCACGCGCAATTGCCGCAAGAAGCCGCAACATGTGCATCCGGCCGCGCCGCGACATGGGCGAGATCGCCTGGGCGAAGAACCACAGGTCGCGCGATGCGCGGGGGATGGCGGGTGTCCGGGGATGCAGGAACGCCGGATGACCGAAGGCAACCTGCTGCCAGGGCGGCGCGGTCCCGTCCACGACGGCGCGGCAGGCGTCCACATCACCCTGCGGCACGACCCAGATCGCGTCGGCGTGCGCGCGGTTGCGAAAACCCGTCTCGGGCGCGAAGTCGAGGCCCCCCTGAAACGCCAGCACCACCGGGCGATCCCCGCGCCACAGGATGTCGCGCCGCCGGACCATGTCGCGCAACGTGCCGAACAGGCGCGAGGTCACGATGGCGTCGATCCCCGGCAGGTGGACGGGATCGCGGAACGCGTCCCGGCGCAGGACGGCATCGGGACCCTGCGGCAGATGGGCCAGAAGCTGCCGATCCGACAAGGCCGGATCATCCGCAACCCAGGCTAGAACCGGGTCGCAGGGCATGCCTGCCAGGCAATCCCGCATGCGCAGGGCAAAGAACAGGGTCGAATCGTCGACGAACGGCAGCAGCAGGCGCGGCGCGGGGATCGCGCGCGCGGGCACGCGCCCGGCGGCCGAGAACGGGAACGTCATGGCCGCAACGCCCGTTCGGCGACGGCAAGACGGGCCCGCTGCCGCCGGTCATGGGCGCGGTGCACTGGATGAAGCCGCAGCAGGGCGTGCCGTACCTGCCCGCGAACGTGCTGCGCCACCCGCAGCAGCATCCGCAGCCGTGCGATCGCACCAGCACCCATCCATCCGCGCCTTCTGCCGGACCCGCGCCGCGGCCCCGCGCCGTCAGCTGCGCAGAAGCGTATCGCCGAATTCGATATGCGGGGTTAACACCGACCGGACCGGGTCGGCCTCGCCACCCAGCCCTTCGGCCACGATGCGGGCAGCCGCGCGGCCGATCTCGGCCCGGCAGGCATCCATCGTGGCCAGCCGCCGCGGCAGGCCTTCCAGCAGCTCGACCCCGTTGAACCCGGCAAGCCCGATCCGGCCGGGAATGTCGATCCCCTGCCCGATCAGCCACAACAGCCCGCCCGCTGCGATCATGTCGTTGGAATAGTATAGGAAATCCAGATCGGGTGAGCGGGCAAGGATGGCCTGCGTCATCTCGCGCCCCTTGGCCAGCGCGGAACCGCCCTCGTAGAACTCCTGATCGGCGACCTCGATCCCGGCCTTGGCCAGTGCTTCGGTGAACCCCTCGAACCGCTTCCGCGCCCGGTGATCAAGCGGCATCTTGGTGCCCAGGAACCCGATGCGCCGGTAACCCTGCTCCAGGATTGCCTGCGCCATGACCCGCCCTGCCCGCCGGTGCGAGATGCCGACGACCGAGTCGATCGCGTCACCGTCCGCGTCCATGATCTCGACCACCGGCACCCCGGCCTGCGCCAGCATCGCCCGCGCGGCATGCGAGTGCTCCAGTCCGGCGACGATCATGCCCGACGGCCGCCAGGACAGCATCTCGTAGATCACCCGCTCCTCGCGCGCAGGGAGATAATCGGTGACACCCACGACCGGTTGCAATGGCGTGCCGTCCAGCACCTCCGAGATGCCGGACATCACCTCGGGGAACACCATGTTCTTGAGCGACGGGATCACCACGCCCACCAGATTGACCCGGTTCGATGCCAGGGCCCCCGCGATCTTGTTCGGCACATAGCCAAGGTCCCGCGCGGCGGCCAGGACGCGGGCCCGCGTGCCATCCGACACGTCGCCCCGGCCCCGCAGGACCCGCGACACCGTCATCTCGCTGACCCCCGATGCCTCGGACACGTCGCGCAGGGTCAGCGGTCGGCGCGGTGGCGCTGGGTCGGTGGCCACGGTGTGCGTCCTTTGCGGGGCGGTTCTGGGGGCATCTAAGGCCAAGCCCGCCCCTTGTGCAAACGGCACGTTCCATCGGCGGGGGACCGCGAACGGTCGCGGTGGACAGCCCCGCCGCGCGCAGGCAAAAGGGGCGCGCATGGCCCCGTAGCTCAGGGGATAGAGCGACCGCCTCCTAAGCGGTAGGTCACAGGTTCGAATCCTGTCGGGGTCGCCATGCCGACCGACACGTCCCGCCCCGCAGGCGCGGGCGTCGCGACCCGCGGGTCAGGCGGGGTTCGCGGCCAGCAGCGCGTCGATCTCGGCCCGCGCGGGCATCGACGGTGCCGTGCCCGCCCGCGTGACCGAGATCGAGGCGGTGGCGCAGCCGAAGCGCACGGCGGCGACCGGGTCCGCGCCTTCGGCCAGGGCCACGGCGAAACCACCGTTGAAGGCATCACCCGCCCCCGTCGTCTCGACCACCGGACCGGCGCGGAACGTGGGCACATGGACCGTGCGCGTCTGGTCGCGGTACAGCGCGCCGCGTTCGCCCAGGGTGATGATCGCCGCACCGGCCCCCATGTCCATCAGCGCCTGCGCCGCCCGCGCCGCGGCGTCCGGCGTGTCCACCGGGATGCCGGTCAGGGCTTCGGCCTCGCTCTCGTTCGGGGTGACGATGTCGCACAGCGCCAGCATACCCTCGGGGATCGCGGCGGCCGGGGCGGGGTTCAGGATCGTGCGGGCGCCGCCCGCGCGGGCGATCTGCAAGGCGCGGTGCGCGGCCAGGATCGGCTGTTCCAGCTGGGTGACAAAGACCGCCGCCCCGCCGATCAGGTCGGCCCGCGCCCCGATGTCGGCCACCGAGATGCGCCCCGCCGCACCCGGCGCGATGATGATGGCGTTGTTGCCCGTCGCCTGTTCCACGAAGATGTAGGCCGCACCCGTATAGCTGTCGGGATCCTCGGTGATCGCGGGGATCACGCCGGCCCGGGCCCAGGTCGCCCGCGCCATGTCGGCAAAGGGATCGCGGCCCAGGCGGCTGACGAAATGCACCTCGCCCCCCGCCATGGCCGCGGCGACGGCCTGGTTCGACCCCTTGCCCCCCGGCCCCAGCGTAAAGCTGTGGCCCAGGATCGTCTCGCCCATCTTCGGCTGGCGGTCGGCGCGATAGGCGGTGTCGGCGACGAACACGCCCAGGATCACGATGCGGCCCATGTCGGTCAGTCCTCCGGCCCGATGACGCCCTTGCGCAGCAGGAAGCAGCCGTAGAACCGCCGCTCGCCGGTCTGGACCACGGCATAGGCGGCGCGCGCGGCATCGTAGAAGGCGAACCGTTCGACGCCGACCATCGGGCGCGGGCGGCCCTCGGCGGCATCGATCGCCGCCTGAACCTCGGCCTGGACCGGCGGGATCACCGTGGGGTCGCCGACGATCTCCATCCGCACGGCAAAGTCATCGACAAAGGTATCCAGCGGCAGGACCGACAGGATCGAGGCGACCGCCTGCCCGGCGGTCAGGTTCTCCATCCGCAGGAGGCTGCCGTGCACAGTCGCCTGCGCCACCTGGTCGGCGGGAAAGTTCGTGTCGGCGATCACCAGCACGTCGCCATGCCCCATCGCCCGCAGCACATACAGCACATCGGCGTTCAGCCGGTGGTCGATCCCCTTGAGCATGGCGCCCCCTCCCCTTGGCCGGTGCGGCGGTCATATCCGCCGGCCGGTCTCCTTGTCGAACAGATGCATCATTGCGGGGTCCGGGCGCAGCCGGATCGGCTCGCCCGGGCGCAGCGCGCGGCGGTCGCGCACCACGGCCGTCACCTCGCGCTCGGCGACCCGGGCGACGACATAGGTCTCGGCCCCGGTCGGCTCGACCACCGAAATCACCCCCGGCAGGCCCCCCGGCACGCCGTCGTCGCCGGGCAGCAGGTGTTCCGGCCGCAGGCCCAGCGTCAGCGGCCTGCCGTCCTCAACCCGCGCCTCCAACGCCAGCCGCGTGCCCGCAACATCGGCCCAGACGGTGCCGCCCTCGTGACGCACCACCGCGTCCAGCATGTTCATCGCCGGCGACCCGATGAAACCGGCCACAAAGGTGCTGACCGGGCGGTCGTAAACGTCCAGCGGCGCCCCCACCTGCTCGATATGGCCGCCCTGCATGACCACGATCTTGTCGGCCATGGTCATCGCCTCGATCTGGTCGTGGGTGACATAGACCGTCGTCGTCGCCAGCCGCTGGTGCAACTCGCGGATCTCGGTGCGCATCTGCACGCGCAGCTTCGCATCGAGGTTCGACAGCGGCTCGTCGAACAGGAACACCTGCGGGTCGCGCACGATGGCGCGCCCCATTGCTACCCGCTGCCGCTGCCCGCCCGACAGCGCGCGCGGATAGCGGTCCAGGTACGGCATCAGCCCCAGGATTTCCGCCGCACGGTCCACCCGGCGCTTGATCTCGGCCCGGTCCATCCGCCGCATCCGCAGCGCGAAGGCCATGTTCGCCGCCACCGTCTTGTGCGGGTAGAGCGCGTAGTTCTGGAACACCATGGCGATGTCGCGCTCGGCCGGGGGCAGGTTGTTCACCAGCCGCTCGCCGATGTGGATGGTCCCCGACGTGACGACTTCCAGGCCCGCGATCATCCGCAACAGGGTGGACTTGCCGCAGCCC
>DBBA01000237.1:0-161 GCA_002291955.1 Rhodobacteraceae bacterium UBA996
GGGGGCATCCGTCAACTGCGTGGCGAGGTGCGGCGCAACAGCACGCCTCAGGTGATGCGGAACGACTGGCCCAGATAGACGCGGCGCACGTTCTCGTCGCGGATCACCTCGTCGGTGGTGCCGCTCATCAGCACGGCGCCGTCGTGCAGGATGTAGGCGCG
>DBBA01000237.1:530-3049 GCA_002291955.1 Rhodobacteraceae bacterium UBA996
GCACGTTGTGGTCGGTGATGAGGACCCCGATCCCGCGGGTGCACAGGTCGGCCACCAGGTGGCGGATGTCGGCCACCGCGATCGGATCGACGCCCGCAAAGGGTTCGTCGAGCAGGATGTAGCGCGGGTTGGCGGCCAGGCAGCGCGCGATTTCCGTCCGCCGCCGTTCGCCCCCCGACAGCGCCAGCGCAGGCGCGCGGCGCAGGTGGTCGATGGCGAAGTCGGTCAGAAGTTCCTCGAGCCGCTCGCGGCGCACGGTGCGGTCGGGCTCGGCGATTTCGAGGATCGACAGGATGTTGTCCTCGACCGACAGGCCGCGGAAGATCGACGTTTCCTGCGGCAGGTAGCCGATCCCCAGCCGCGCGCGGCGGTACATCGGCATCAGGGTGACGTCGCGCCCGTCGATCAGGACCTGACCGCCCTCGGGCATCACCAGCCCCGCGATGGCGTAGAAGCAGGTGGTCTTGCCCGATCCGTTGGGACCAAGCAGCGCCACGACCTCGCCCCGGTTCAGGTGCAGCGACACGTCGCGGATCACCGGGCGGCGGCGGTAGGACTTGCGCAACCCGCGCACGACCAGGCCGCCGGTGCCTTCGGCCACGGTCAGGGCGGGGCGTGTGGCGGTCAATTCCCGCCCTCCTGGCCCGTGCTTTGGCCCGAGCCTTGGCCCGTGTCGATCACCGTGCGCACCCGGCCGTCCAGCGTGCCGGTGCCGTCGCGCAGGTTCACCACCATCCGCTCGGAGGCCAGCGTGTTCGGCCCCTGGGTCAGAAGCACGCTGCCCTCCATCACCAGGCGGGCGTCGTCCAGCGTGTAGACGGCACGGGCGCTTTCGGCGACCTCCTGCGGGGTGACGAAGATCACGCCGCCGGTGGCGGTGATCCGGTCGATCCGGCGCGGCTGGCCTTCGACCTGCGGGGTGTACAGCACCGAAACCTCGGCCGCGGACAGGCGCATGTCGCCCTGGATCACCACGACATTGCCGGTGAAGACCGCCGTGCCGCCGCCCTGTTCCACCCGCAGGCTGTCCGACGTGACCTCGACCGGCTGGCCGGTGTCGGTGCGCAGGCCGGACAGGGCGATGCCGGTCTGCGCGAAGGCAGGGGCTGCGACCAGCAACAGGATGACAAGCGCGGCGCGCAGCGGCATGGTGGCGTCCCCCTTCAGCGACCGGGGTCGTATAGCAGTCGGACCCCGTCCGTGAACAGCAGGACCGGACCGGGATCGCCCGGTTCCGCACCTTGGGTCAGTTCCATCGCGCCGGCCGTCAGGTCGCCCAGCGGGCCGGTCGCGTCGATCCGCGTGTCGGCCACCACCCGCGTCGCATCCAGCGCGGCCGTCAGGGTCGCGGTTTCCGCGCGCCAGCCGGTGGACAGCGACACGACCGCCCCACCCGCCAGTTCCGCCAGCCCGCCGGGCGTGTCCAGCCGCCCGGTGGGCGCAGTGATCCCGACGATGGTCCCATCGGCCAGGTCGATCTGCGCGACCATGTCGGTGGTCTGCAGGGTCGAGACCCGGGCGTCGCCAGGCGTGGCGCGGGCGGCGGTGACGGTGATCGCGGCACCATCCGCCGTCATCCCGGCATAGCGCGGCTCGCCCACCCGCGCCTCGCGCGCCAGTTCGCGGACATCGACGGTGGCATAGGGAATCGCCGCCTCGGTATCGATGCGGCGGGCGACCAGGAACAGCGTGGACAGGATCGCCAGCGCGACCAGCGGCAGCACCAGCTTGGCGGTGCCGACAAGGCGCGAATAGCGGTCGGTCGCCATGCCCTAGACCAGCCCGGCGCGCAGGCAGTCGTGGATGTGCAGGATGCCCACCACCTTGCTGCTTCCCGCAGGGTCCACGACGAACAGGCAGGTGATCTTGCGCGCGTTCATCAGGGCCAGGCCTTCCTCGGCCAGGGCATCGGGGCCGGTGGTCAGGGGGGCGGGCGTCATCACCTGCGCGGCCGTCCGGGCCAGAAGTCCGTCCATGTGGCGCCGCAGGTCGCCGTCGGTGACGATGCCGGCGAGCGTCCCGTCGGCATGGGTGACCGCGACGGCGCCGAAGCCGCGGTGCGTCATCTCGATCAGCGCGTCGGACATGGCGGTATCAGCGGCCACGCGGGGGAAATCGGCATGCATCAGGTCGCGCACGCGGGCCAGACGCGCGCCCAGGCGGCCGCCGGGGTGGAAGGTGCGGAACCGGTCGGGTGAGAAGGCGCGGTGGTCCATCAGCGCGACCGCCAGCGCGTCGCCCAGCGCAAGCTGCATCGTGGTGGACACGGTCGGCACCAGCCCGTGCCCGCAGGCCTCGGCCACATCGGGCAGGATCAGGGTCACATCGGCGGCCTGCGCCAGCGTGGACCCGGCCCGCGCGGTGATCGCCACCAGCGGGATCGCGAAGCGCCGGGTATAGGCCAGCATGTCGGCCAGTTCCGGCGTCTCGCCCGAATTCGACAGCATCAGCACCACATCGCCCTGCGCGAGCATGCCCAGGTCGCCGTGGCTGGCCTCGGCCGGGTGGACGAAATGGGC
>DBBA01000123.1:0-489 GCA_002291955.1 Rhodobacteraceae bacterium UBA996
CGGCACCGCGCAGCGCCGACGTGACGCCCGGCGTCGCCTTCACCGTTGACGGGCAGGTGACCGGCGCCGCCTGGCGCGACATCGGCGCGACCGACCCGATCCTGCGCGCCGCCTGCGACGTGCCGGTGCCCGCCGGATAGGAGCCCCCGCCATGTCCCTCCGCCGCCGCATCATGCTGTTCTTCGCCGCCCTCGCCGCGGGGTTCCTGGCGGCGATGGCGGTGGGGCTGGTCCTGGGCCTGCGACAGGTGGACGACCCGCAGGCCACCAGCGCGCTCATCACCACGGCGGCGACGGCCACCTTCCTCGGCACCGGGCTGGTCGCGGGCATCTGGCTTCTGTTCGACGAAAACGTCGCCCGCCCCATCGAACGCCTTGCCGCCGACCTGCGCGCCCGCGCCCATGCGGGCGTCGCGGGCGACCTCGACACCCAGCCCGCCCGCTACCTCGGCGACCTCGCCCCCGCTGCCGCCGCCCTGTCCGCCCGTCT
>DBBA01000123.1:929-5906 GCA_002291955.1 Rhodobacteraceae bacterium UBA996
CCGCTCGCCGTCCTGATCCTCAGCCCCGACCGGACCATCGTCCTCTACGACGGGCAGGCCGCCGACATCCTGTCGCGCGAACGCACACCCCGCCTTGGCGCGGCACTGGCGGACTACCTGGATGACCGCGCCGTGGCCCTGGCCGAGGAACGCCTCGCCGCTCGCGACGCCGAGGCCGAGGTGTTCGACCTGACCACCCGGTCGGGCGCGATCCCGCTTCGCGGCGTCCTGAAACGGCTCGGCACCGCGCCCGGGTTCCTGTTGACGCTGGAACCCCGGGGCGAGGCACCGCTGGCCCCCACCGCCGCGCGCCCGCTGGTCTATGACTTCGCGCTCCTCGACCGCCCCGCCGCCTGCCCCATCGACGACCGGCCCCTTGCTGCGCTGACCTATGTGGTGTTCGACACCGAAACCACCGGCCTGCAACCCCACCGGGACGAGGTCGTGCAGATCGGCGCCCTGCGCATCGTCAACGGACGGATCGTGCCGGGAGAGGTCATCGACCAGCTGGTGAACCCCGGCATCCCCATCCCCGCAGCGTCCACCGCCATCCACGGCATCGCCACGGCCGACGTGGCGGGTGCCCCGGGCATCGAACCCGCCGCCCGCGCCTTCCACGACTTCTGCGCGGGCGCGGTGATCGTCGCCCACAACGCACCCTTCGACATCGCCTTCCTGAACCGCCACGCGGGGCGCACCGGCGTGACCTTCGACCACCCGGTGCTCGACACGGTCCTCATGTCGGCGGTGATCTGGGGCGCGGCCACCACCCACACGCTCGACGCGCTGGCCGACCGGCTGGGCGCGCACCTGCCGGCCGACGTGCGCCACACAGCCCTTGGTGACGCCCGCGCCACGGCCGAGGTGTTCCTGCGGATGCTGCCGATCCTGCAATCGCGCGGCATCACGACCTTCGGCGCGCTGGTGGCCGAGACACGGAAGCACGGGCGGCTCCTGCAGGACCTGAACACGCCGGGCGCCCGCGGCTGACCGTCGCTTGCGCGGCGGGCCGATTGCGGCAACAGTCCCGCGCGATCCGAGCTTACGAGGGGCCGATGACGACCCGCCGCCATGTCCTGGCCACCGCCGCCGCCGCGGCGCTCCTGCCCCGCACGGCCCGCGCCGGGGATGACGACCGCTCCCGCACAGTGCTCATGGGCTGGTACCGGCTGGTGCTGGAGCTTGTCCGCCACACCCCCACCTACTCGCCCCCCGTCGCCGCCCGCGCCTTCGCCTGGCTCGGCCTGACGGCACACGAGGCGCTGGTGGCCGCAGGCGCGGGTCAGGGCGGCAGCCTGTCCGCCCGCACCAACCTGCCCGCCACCCTGCCCGCGCCCGACGCGGGCTGCGACCCGACAGCAACCCTGCACGCGGCGCTGTCGCAGGCCGTGCCCGACCACTTCGGCAACACCGGCCCCACCGGCCAGCGCGCGATGGTGGCGATGGCCGACCGGCTGGGCACCCGCGCGACCGCCGGGCTCGACCCCGACGCCGCCGCCCGCGCCGCCTCCCTTGGCCGGGCCGTCGCCACCACCGTCTTCGCCGCCTCGCAGGGCGACGGCGGTGCCACGGTGGAGAACCTCGGCTTCCCCCCCGTCTGGCAGGCCCCGGCTTGGCCCGGCGGCTGGGTCCCCACCTCGACCATCGGCCTGCAACAGGCGCCGCTCCTGCCCGCCTGGGGCACGAACCGCCCCTTCGTGCTGGCGTCGGGCGCCGACTGCGGCCTGCCGCCCCCGCCTGCCTTCTCGACCGACCCCGGCAGCGCCTTCTACGCCGAGGCGCTGGAGGTCCATCAGGTCTCGCAATCCCTGACCGACGAACAGAAGATCGTCGCCCGCTTCTGGTCCGACGACCCGATGCTGTCGCCCACGCCGCCCGGCCACTGGGTGACCATCGTGCTGGATATCGGCGACCGCGACAGCCTGCCCGCCGCCCGCATCGCGCAGGCGCTCGCGATCCTCGGGATCGCCGTGTCGGACGGGTTCATCGCCAACTGGCACGAGAAGTACCGCTACGACCTTCTCCGCCCGGTCACCTACATCCGCGCCCACATCGACCCCGCGTGGCAACCGCTGCTCATCACCCCGCCCTTCCCGGAATACCCCTCGGGCCACTCCACCCAGTCGGGCGCGGCGGCGGCGGTGCTGACGGCACTCTTCGGCGACCCCTTCCCGTTCGACGACGCGACCCACGAAGATGACGGCCTGCCCGTCCGGTCCTTCGCCAGCTTCGCCGAGGCCGCCCGCGAAGCCGCCATCTCGCGCCTTTACGGCGGCATCCACTTCCGGGCCGCCATCGAACAGGGGCTGGCGCAGGGCGACTGCGTGGGCCGCGCGGTCATCGCCCGGCTCCTCGCATGAAGACCGCTCTCGCGACCCTGCTGCTCGCCGCGCCCGCCGCGGCGCAGACGCCGCTTTACGTCCCGGCGACCGAGGAAGCCGGGATCACCCACGCCTACACAGGCGACGAATGGGGCTACATGGTCGGCGGCGGTGTCGCGGCCTTCGACTGCTCGGGCGATGCGCTGCCCGACCTGTGGATGGCCGGCGGCGACGGTCCGGCGACGCTGTGGCGGAACAGCTCCACCTCCGGCGGACCCCTGTCCTTCGCCCCCGTCACTGGCAGCGGCGCGGACCTGTCGCAGGCGACCGGCGCCTGGCCCGTGGACATCGACGGCGACGGCATCACCGACCTTGCCGTGCTGCGGGTCGGGCCGGACAAGCTCCTGCGCGGCCTCGGCGACTGCCGGTTCGACGACGCCTCCGCCGCCTTGGGCTTCGACGGCCACGACCTCTGGTCCACCGCCTTCTCCGCCACATGGGAGGCCGGGCAGACCTGGCCCACGCTCGCCATCGGCACCTACATCGACAGGATGGAGGACGCCTTTCCCTGGGGCTCCTGCACCGAGACCTGGCTCTACCGCCCCTCCCCCGCGGGCGGATACGCCCCACCGCTGGCACTGGAACCCGGGCACTGCGCCCTGTCGATCCTGTTCACCGACTGGGCCCGCCGCGGCACCCCCGACCTGCGCGTGTCGAACGACCGCGAGTACTACAAGGGCGGGCAGGAACAGCTCTGGCGCATGGACCCGGGCGCGGCCCCGCGGCTGTATTCCGAGGCCGAGGGCTGGGCCCGCCTGCGCATCTGGGGCATGGGGATTGCCTCTGCCGACATCACCGGCGACGGCCTGCCCGACTATTTCCTGACGTCGATGGCCGACAACCGCCTGCAGGTGCTTGCGGGCGACCCGTCCCGCCCCGCCTTCCGCGACGACGCCTTCGCCCGCGGTGCCACCGCCCACCGCCCCCACACGGGCAACACAACCGCCCCCTCCACCGCCTGGCACGCCGAATTCGGCGACGTGAACAACGACGGCCGCGCCGACCTGTTCATCGCCAAGGGCAACGTGGCCCGGATGCCCGACTTCGCGCTGGAGGACCCCAACAACCTGCTCATGCAGCGCCCCGACGGCACGTTTGTCGAGGTCAGCGTCGCAGCCGGCACCGCCTCCACCCGCACCGCGCGGGGCGGCGCGCTGGTGGACCTCAATGCGGACGGCCTGCTCGACATGGTTGCCGTGAACCGCTGGGACGGGGCCGAGGTCTGGCGCAACGCCACCCCGTCGCCGGGCAACTGGCTGATGCTGATGCCGCGGCAGGACACGGGAAACCGCGACGCCATCGGCGCGTTTGTCGAGGTGCGCTCGGCCAACCGGACCGAGACCCGCGAACTGTGGGTCGGTGGCGGCCACGGCGGCGGGCAACTGGGCTGGCGGCACTTTGGCCTCGGCGCCTCCGACCGCGCCGAGGTGCGGGTGATCTGGCCCGACGGCACCCCCGGCCCGTGGCACACCCTGCCCGCGAACGGCTGGTGGGTGCTGCCCCGCGACGGCGTGCCCGTCGCCGCACCCCCGCCCGGCTGAGGCCCCGTCAGGGGATGATGCGCGTGTACTTCGTGCCTTCCAGCGTCGCGCCCACGATCAGGCCCGCCTGCCCGAACACCACCGCGATCACCGGGTTCAGCACGGTGTCGGTGTCGGCCCGGAACGTCTCGCCTTCCGTCCCGGCGACATAGGTCAGCCCCGCACCCGCGGTGTAGCCTTGGGACGTGCGGAACTCGGCCAGCGCCTCGGGCGTCATGAAGAACAGGACGTGGCTGTACTGCTGCGCGCCCAGTTGCGGCCCGAAGCCCGCCCGCGCGGCGGAATAGTAGTCCACCGACACGCCCCCCACCCGCAGCACGCCGCGCCCATAGGCCCCGCCCGCCAGGAACGCCCCCGCCTGCGTGACCAGCGGCATGACAAGCTGTCCCACCGACCGGTCGCGCAGGTCTGCCGTGCCGGGGTAGCGGCTGTAAAGATCGGCCAGCGCCGCGTCGGCGCGGCGGTCCAGATCATCGCCCCCGCCCGACCCGATCCCGTTGCCGCAGGCCGCAAGCAGCGGCGTCGCCGCCGCCCCGGTCAGGAATGTGCGCCGTGAAATCGTCTGCATCGTGTTGCTCCGCTGTTTCGCCACGGGACCGCGCGGTTGTCGCGCCTGTCCCCGCTGCCTGTTCTTCTGCCATCCGTCCGCCGGTCTGGTGCCGACGATTGACGGCAGCATACCCGCAAAGGGTGGGGCCTGTCACCCCGCCTGCCACCACATCGGCAAAGCCGCACCGCTGTCCCGCCGTGACGCGGAATTCACCTGCGCACCGGCAGACTGCGCCCGAGGTGTCAGGGGATCGGCCATGCTGTCCGTCACGCCATTCTAAAGCGACACCGCCGCCCTGTTCGGGATGGCGCCGCGCGCAACCTCGCCCGCCGCGGTCCCGGCGCCGGGAATCCCCCCGCCGTCCGTCCCGGCCGCCGCGCCGCCCGCCCGCCCGCGTGGCGTCACCTCCTGACGCATCCGGGTACGAGGCGTACAAGGATCCCGACTTCGTGCGCGATCCGGCGGCGGCCATCGCCCGGCCCGAGGTCGCGGCACAGCATGGCGA
>DBBA01000345.1 GCA_002291955.1 Rhodobacteraceae bacterium UBA996
ACGAAGGGCAGGCCCAGCGTCACGTTGACGCCGTGCTCGAGCCCGAGGTACTTCACCGGGATCAGCCCCTGGTCGTGGTACTGCGCGACGACGACGTCGAAACGGCCGGCCCGCGCCTGCATGAAGACGGTGTCGCCCGGCCACGGCCCGCTCGCGTCGATGCCCTCGGCGCGCGCCGCGGCGATCGCCGGCTCGACGATCCGCGTCTCCTCCGGCCCGAAGCGCCCGCCCTCGCCGGCGTGCGGGTTGACGCCGGCGACCGCGACCCGCGGCGCGTCGATGCCGAGCTCGCGCATCGCCCGGTCGGCGAAGCGGATCGCACGCAGCTCGGCCGCCACGTCGAGCGCATCGATGGCGTCGCGCAGCCGCTGGTGGATCGTCACCAGCACCGTGCGCAGCTCGTCGTTGGCCAGCATCATCGCCACCGGCACGCCGCCCGGCGTCGGCGCGGGCAAGAAGCCCGAGCCGATCTTCCTCCGCGCCGGCCAGACGATGCGGGTGTGGATCGAGGGGCTGGGCGAGCAGGTGCAGCGCACGATCCAGGCGGGGTGAGGGCGTCTGCATGGTCGCGCCCTGGACCCAGGGCGCGAACTCCTCGGCGCCGAAGCCCTACTGCTCGCTCTTGGTGCGCTCGCCGGACGCGATGCGGAGGATGTGGTCGAAGATGCGCGCGGCGCATTCGGCCACGCTCTCGTCGGCGTCGATCACCGTGCCGCAGTTGATGTCCATGTCGTCCGACATGCGCGCGTGCATCTCGGAATTGGTGGCCAGCTTGATGCAGGGCACCGGCTTGTAGCCCGACACCGACCCGCGCCCCGTGGTGAAGGCGATCAGGTTGGCGCCCGACGCCACCTGCCCGGTGACCGAGCACGGGTCATAGCCGGGGCTGTCCATGTAGACGAACCCCGGCGTCGTGATCGGCTCGCCGAACTTGTAGACGCCCGACAGCGGCGCCGTGCCGCCCTTGGCGACCGCCCCCAGCGACTTTTCCATGATCGTGGTCAGCCCGCCCTTCTTGTTGCCGGGGCTGGGGTTGTTGTCCATCTCGCCGCCGTTCCTCGCGGTATACTCCTCCCACCAGCGGATGCGTTCGACCAGCCGCTCGCCCACCTCGGGGGATACCGCGCGGCGGGTCAGCAGGTGTTCCGCGCCATAGATTTCCGGGGTCTCGGACAGGATCGTGGTGCCGCCCTGCGCCACCAGAAGGTCCGACGCATGCCCGAGCGCGGGGTTCGCGGTGATGCCCGAATACCCGTCCGACCCGCCGCATTGCAGGCCCACGGTGATGTGGCTGACGGGCGCGGGCGCGCGGGTGGCGCGGCCCGCCACCTCGGCCATCTCGCGCAGCACCGCCAGCCCCCGGTCGATCGTCTTCCGCGTGCCGCCCGTCTGCTGGATCGTCATGTAGCGGAAGTTGCCATCGGCCCGCATCCGCCCCGCCCCGATCAGGTCGGGGATCTGCATCACCTCGCAACCCAGCCCCACCAGCAGGATGCCCCCGAAGTTCGGGTTCCGCGCATAGCCCGCCAGCGTGCGGAACAGCGTGTCATACCCCTCGCCGGACCCTGCCATCCCGCAGCCTGTCCCGTGCACGATCGGCACCACCCCGTCGATGCCGGGGAATTCGTCCAGCATCCCCGACCGTTCCGCCGCTTCCGCAATGAACCGCGCGACGGACCCCGAGCAGTTCACGGATGTCAGGATGCCCAGGTAGTTGCGCGTGCCGACACCCCCGTCCGCGCGGTGATACCCCATGAACGTCCGTGCCTCGGCCGGGGCGGGCAGGGGCCGCAGATCGCGGCCAAAGGCATAGTCCTGCCGGTGATCCCCCATCCCGAGGTTGTGCGTGTGCACATGCGCCCCCGCCGCCACCGCCTGCGTCGCCACCCCGATCATCTGGCCATAGCGCGTGACCGGCACGCCCGGCGCGATGTCCACCAGCGCCACCTTGTGCCCGCGCGGCACCGCCACCTGCGCCGTCACCCCCAGATCGGCCAGCCGTTCACCCGCCGCCAGGTCGGCCAGCGCAATGGCCACGTTGTCGGACGGGTGCAGCCGGATCACGCGGTGCCGGTCAAGACGGTCCATGGGCAAGCTCCTTGCGGTCAATGGGGGTGGTACTCGGGTTGACAGGGGGATGCCCCCCGCTAGCATGCTAGCATGTTACGAACAGACCGCGACACTTCGCAAGGGCGCACCGCCGCATCCCCCCGGCTCGACCCGCTGGACCGCTTCACCGGGTCGCTCGCCCAGCGCACCTACCACAGTCTTCGGGCCGCGATCCTCGACCTTGTCCTGCCGCCCGGCGCGGCCCTGCGCAAGCCCGCCATCTGCGCCGATCTCGGCGTGTCGCGCGCGCCTGTGTCCGAGGCCATCGCGCGGCTCGCCGTCGAGGGGCTCGTCGATGTCATCCCCCAGGCCGGCACCTATGTCGCCCGCCTGTCCATGCGCGAGATCCGTGAAGGCGCCTTCCTGCGCGAAGCCATCGAACTCGCCGCGGTCGAGGCGCTGGCCCCCGTCATCACCGACGACCAGCTGATGCTTCTGAACCGCAACCTGCGCGTGCAGGAGGCGCTGGTGGCCGACGGCGATACCGCGGGCTTCTACCGCCACGACGCCGAACTGCACGCCCTGATCCTGTCCTTCACCGGCTTCCCGCGGCTGGCGACGGTGGCCGAAACCGCCTGGGTCCAGGTCAACCGCGCGCGCCGCCTGGTCCTGCCCGTCCCCGGCCGCGTGGCGGAAACCCTGGCCGAGCATCGCGCCATCGTCGCGGCCCTGGCCGCGCGCGACCCGGCTGCCGCCCGCGCGGCCAGCCGCCACCACCTGCGCCAGCTTCTGACCTTCCTCGAACCGCTGGAACGCGCCCACCCCGACCTGTTCGAGACCCCGCGCGAGGGCGCGCCATGACCCTGCCGAACCGCCCCCGCTACGCCGCTCGACTGAATGCTTTCAACCGGTCGGCCCGCGGCAGTATCGCGGGCATGATCGTCCAGGCTGGCAGCGTAGGCGGGATCGACGCCGCCGACCTGAACTACCCCGACCATTTCGACGGCCAGACACCCGCCGCGCTGGCGCGGATGCTCGGCGACGCCGGCATGGCGCTGAACGGGCTGGCAATGCGCTACTACACCGACCCCGGGTTCGGCCGCGGGGCCTTCACCAACCCCGACCCTGCCGTGCGTCGCGCCGCCATCGACCTGACGAAGCGCGGCATCGACGCCGGTTCCGAAATGGGTGGGCGGCTGATGACCCTCTGGATGGGGCAGGACGGGGTCGATTACCCGTTCCAGGGCGACTACGCCCGGATGTGGGACGACACCGTGGCCGCCATCGCCGAGGTCGCCGATCACGACCCCAACATGTCCATCGCCATCGAATACAAGCCGAACGAACCCCGCGCCCATGCGCTGATGCCCGATGTGGGCACGACGCTTCTGGCGGTGAAGGAGGTCGCGCGCCCGAACCTGGGCGTTACGCTCGACTTCGCCCATGTCCTTTATGCCGACGAGATGCCCGCCCACACCGCGCACCTGATCGCGCGCCATTCCCGGCTTCTGGGCGTCCACCTGAACGACGGCTACGGCAAGCGCGACGACGGGCTGATGGCGGGCACCATCCACCCGGTGCAGACGCTGGAACTGTTCGTGGAACTGGACCGCATCGGCTATGACGGGGTGATCTACTTCGACACCTTCCCCGACCATTCCGGCCTCGATCCGGTGGAGGAAGCGCGGACCAACATCCGCCTCGTGGACCGGCTGCGCGCCATCGCGTCCCGGCTGGCGCAGGACCCCGCGCTGACTGCGGCCATCGCGGCCCAGGACGCCCCAGCCAGCCAGCGCCTGATCGCGGCGGAGCTGTACGGGGCCTGAGGACGGGGCCCGAGGACGGGGCCTGAGGTCCGCGAAACGGCCCCTCGCGGGGCTATCGCCGGTGGCGCGCGGGGCTACAGCCGGTAGAACGCCGCCGCCGTGCCGCCGAACACCCGCGCGCGGTCGGTCGCCGACAGCCCCGCCGTCAGCGCCTCAGCCGCCGCGCGCCAGTCGGCGTACTCGCAGCGCAGCCGCACCACCGGCCAGTCCGACCCCCACATCACCCGGTCGGGGCCAAAGGCCCGGACCACATGGTCGGCATAGGGCCGCAGGTCCTCCACCGTCCAGTCCGGGTCGGCCTCGGTCACCAGGGCCGAGAACTTGACGAACGCGCCCGTGTCCGCCAGCCGCGACAGGCCGTCGGCCCATTGGCGGAAGCTTTCGGCGGAATGGCTCCGGATCTGCGGCTTCATGCAGTGGTCCACCACCACGCGCATCCCCGGATAGCGGCGCAGGATGGTGTCGAACGGCGCCAGATGGCGCGGGAACCCCAGCGCGTCAAAGGTCAGGTCGTGGTCGCAGATCGCGCGGAACGCCCATTGCACGTCGTCGCGCAGCATCCAGCCGTCATCGGGGATGTCCTGGATCATCGGCCGCACGCCGCGGAACTTCGGGTGGCCCGCAAGGCGTGTCAGGTGCGCCAGATCGGCGGGGCGTTCGAAGTCGATCCAGCCGACCACGCCCGCCACATGGGGCGTCGCATCGGCGATCCCCAGCATGTACTCCGTCTCGGCCACCGTGGGGGCCGCCTGCACCAGCACGGTGCGGTCGATCCCGTGGCGGGCCAGCTCGGGTGCCAGGTCGGCGGGACCATAGGGCCGGTCCAGGATCGGGTGCCCCTTGGGCATCCAGCCATAGTCGCCGCGGCCCGGGTGCCAGTAGTGCTGGTGCGCGTCGATCTGCATGGCCGTCAGCCGACCGGCGCGTCGGGGTGCATCAGCCCCGCGGTCTTGAGGTCGGCCCACAGGCCGGGCGGGATCACCGCGCGGGCGGCCGTCAGGTTGCCCTCCACCTCGGCCACGCGCTGCCCGCCGGGGATGACCGACACCACCGCCGGGTGCCGCAGCGGGAACTGGAACGCGGCATCCACCAGCCGCACCCCATGCGCCGTGCACACCGCCTCGATCCGCGCCACGCGGTCCAGGATCGCGGGCGGGGCCGGGTCATAGTTGTAGAACGCCCCCGGCCGCGGCCCGGTGGCCAGGATGCCCGAGTTGTAGGGCCCCCCCACCACGATCCCCACGCCCCGCGCCACGCACAGCGGCAGGAAGGTGTCCAGCGCCTCCTGCTCCAGCAGCGTATAGCGGCCCGCCAGCAGGAACAGGTCGAAATCGCCCCGCTCCAGAAGCCACTGCGCCGACCGCCAGTCGTTGATCCCCGCGCCGAAGCCCCTGATGACGCCCTGATCCCGCAACGCCACCAGCGCCCGGTAGCCCCCGGCCATCAGCTCGTCCCGCTTCTCGGCCACGCGCGCCTCGGACCCCAGGTCGAACGCGTCCAGGCTGTGGGCATACAGGATGTCGATCCGGTCCACCCCCAGCCGTTCCAGCGAGAATTCCACGCTGCGCATCACCGCGTCATGGCCGTAATCCATCACTTCCGTCCGCGACGGCACGTCGAACCACTTGCCGAACCCGTCCCGCCGGTCGGGCGAGGTGACGCGCAGAAGCCGCCCCACCTTGGTGGACAGCACATAGTCGCCCCTGGGCTTGCCCCGCAGGAACCGGTTCAGCCG
>DBBA01000348.1:0-151 GCA_002291955.1 Rhodobacteraceae bacterium UBA996
GTCGCCCGGTCGCGCCGCTTGCGGAACTGGAACAGGGCCGGGGTCTGGTCGATGAACTTGGTATGATAGGTATAGTCCAGGAAATCCGGGTGCTTCAGCAGGTTTTCGACAAAGGCGATGTTGGTCGCCACGCCCCGGATGCGGAACTCGC
>DBBA01000348.1:479-5464 GCA_002291955.1 Rhodobacteraceae bacterium UBA996
CGGATGCGGAACTCGCGCAGCGCCCGGTCCATCCGGCGGATCGCGCCTTCGGGCGTGGGCGCCCAGGCGGTGACCTTCTCCAGAAGACTGTCGTAGAACCGCGTGATCGTGGCGCCCGAATACGCCGTCCCGCCATCCAGCCGGATGCCATGCCCCATGGCACCGCGATAGGCGGTGATCCGGCCATAGTCGGGGATGAAGTTGTTCAGCGGGTCTTCCGTGGTGATCCGGCACTGGATCGCATGGCCGCCCAGCTTCACCCCGGCCTGGTCGGGCACACCCGTGGCTTCGGCGATGGTGCGGCCTTCCTCGATCAGGATCTGGGCCGCCACGATGTCGATGCCCGTCACCTCCTCGGTCACGGTATGCTCGACCTGGATGCGGGGGTTCACCTCGATGAAGTAGAACTTGCCCGTCTCCATGTCCTGCAGGAACTCGACGGTGCCCGCGCATTCGTAGTCCACCGCCCGCGCGATCGCCACGCCCATGGCGCAGATCTCCTCGCGCTGTTCCTGGCTCAGGTACGGGGCAGGGGCGCGTTCCACGACCTTCTGGTTGCGCCGCTGCACCGAACAGTCCCGTTCCCACAGGTGCCAGATGGTGCCGTGCTTGTCGCCCAGCACCTGCACCTCGACATGGCGGGCCTTCAGGATCATCTTCTCCAGGTAGCCCTCGCCATTGCCGAACGCGGCCTCGGCCTCGCGGCGGCCCTCGCGCACCTTGGCCTCCAGCTCCTCGGGCCCGAAGATGGGGCGCATGCCGCGCCCGCCGCCACCCCAGGACGCCTTCAGCATCAGCGGATAGCCGATCTCCGCGGCCTGGGCGCGCACAAGGTCCATGTCGTCGCCCAGGACCTCGGTCGCCGGGATCACCGGCACGCCCGCCGCAATCGCCACCCGCCGGGCCGACGCCTTGTCGCCAAGCGCGCGCATCGTCTCGGACCGCGGCCCGATGAAGGTGATGCCTTCCCGCTCGCAGGCCTCGACCAGTTCGGGGTTCTCCGACAGCAACCCGTAGCCCGGGTGGATCGCATCCGCCCCGGACAGCTTGGCCACCCGGATGATCTCGGGGATCGACAGGTACGCCGCGACCGGCCCCAGCCATTCGCCCACCTTGTAGGCCTCGTCCGCCTTGAAGCGGTGCAGGCCCAGCTTGTCCTCCTCGGCATAGACGGCGACCGTCTTCTTGCCCAGCTCGTTGGCCGCGCGCATGACGCGGATGGCGATCTCGCCGCGGTTGGCGATCAGGATCTTCTTGAACTCGGGCAAGGCGCCAGTCTCCGTTGTGCAGGCCGCATTGTGCAGACGCAGCATCAGCGTATGACGGTTCCGTGAGGACTGTAAACCGTCAGGTCGTCCTCAGCCCGGGCGCCACAGGTGCGCCGCCGCCTCGGCGATCCGCGCAACACCCAACTGCCCGAGATTTGACACCACATCGGCCGTCAGGATGTCGTGCACATGGCGCGCCCCGGCCGCCCCCGCCGCCGCCAGGCCATAGTGCCACGCGCGGCCCACCATGACAAAGTCCGCCCCGCAGGCGATGGCGCGGATCACGTCGAGGCCCCCTTCGATCCCGCCGTCGAAGATCAGGGGATAGCCCGGCCCCACCGCCGCCCGCACCGTCCCCAGCGCATCGAGGCTCGCGGGTGCCCCCGCGAACTGCCGACCCGCGTGGTTCGACACCCAGACGGCATCCACGCCTTCGTCCCGGCATGCCACCGCATCGGCGGGGTCGAGGACGCCCTTCACCACGAACGGCCCGTCCCACTCGGCCCGCAGGGTCCGCAGATAGTCCCAGTCGGGCGCAGTCCGGATCAGGTGGCCCACATGCGCGGTGGACGGCAGGGCGCCCATCGCGCCGGTATAGCTTTCCACGAACCGCAGCCGCGGCATCCCGTGGCGCAGGGTTCCCAGCGCCCAGGCAGGCGTGCGCAGGATATGCGTCAGTGTGCGCGGGGTGATCTGCGGCGGATGGGTCACGCCCCCCCGCGTCTGGCGTTCCCGGCGGCTGGCCACCGGCGCGTCCACCGTCAGGATCAGCGTCCCGAACCCTGCATTCCGCGCCCGCTTCAGCATGTCCGCGCGGATGTCCGCCGCGCGGGGGGGATAGAGCTGGAACCACCCCTGACCGCGGGCGAGCCCGCCCACCGTCTCGGGCGGCTGGGCCGCCACCGTGGACAGGCCATAGGGAATGCCAAGGTCCCCGGCCAGCCGTGCCAGCGTGCGTTCCGCATCGGGCCAGAACAGCCCCGACATCCCCACCGGCGCTATCCCCCACGGCACCGGATGGTCCCGCCCCATCAGCCGCGTGGTCAGGTCCGCCACCGGCTCGCCCCGCAGCGCGCCGGGCGTGAACAGCACCCGGTCCAGCGCCGCGCGATTGCGCACTTGCGTCGACTCGTCCCCCGTGGCGCTGTCGAGATATTCCCAGGCAAAATGTGGGATGCGCACCCGGGCGCGCGCCTTGAGATCGGACAGGGCAGGGAAGCGGTGGTGCAGGTCCATGGTCTCCGCGGGATGCCCCGGCACGCGCGGACCCGCAAGGGGCAGGAGCGACGACAAGGCCGGGGAGGCGCTCCCTCCCCGGACCCCTCCGGGATATTTCAGACAGGATGAAGGAGACGCGGCAGGCGTCGTCCCATGCAACCTGTACCGCGCCACAGTGGCCCTTTGCGTTGCCCTGCCGCCTGCTGTTCATCCTGTCCCAAATATCCCGGGGGGAGACGCCATCGGCGTCCGGGGGGCAGAGCCCCCCGCCTTGCCTACCGCCCCACCCGACCCGCAGGCCGTGGCCATGGCCTCGCCGTCTCGCAGCGATCCCTGTCCCGGGTGGCGCGGGCGAGGTCCGGGGCCAGCGCGGCAAAGGCGTCGTACTGCGTCAGGAACACCCGGCCCGTCAGGTCATCCAGCAGGTGCGACCGCTTCAGGCGGTCCATCACCGGCCCCTTCACCTCGGACAGGTGCAGCCGCATCCCTGCGTCGCGCAGGCGCGCGTTGATCGCCTCCAGGCTTTCCAGCGCGGATGCGTCGATCTCGTTCACCGCGGTCGCCATCAGGATCACGTCGGTCACGGCAGGGTCGGCCGCGGTGCGGGCGGCGATCAGGTCCTCGAGGAACCGGGCGTTCGGGAAATACAGGCTTTCGTCCACCCGGATCGTCAGGACATGGGGGGCGGTCACGACCTCGTGCCGCTCGACGTTGCGGAAATGCTCGGTCCCCTGCACCTGGCCCACCACCGCCACATGGGGCCGCGACGTGCGCCACAGGTGCAGCGCCAGCGACAGCGCCACGCCCGCGACGATCCCTGCCTCGACCCCCACCGCCAGCGTCAGGGCGATGGTGGCGGCCATGGCGGCGGCGTCGGGGCGCGAATAGGCCCAGGTCCGGGGCAGGGCGCGCAGATCCACCAGCCCCAGCACGGCGACGATGATGGTGGCCGCGAGCGTCGCCGTCGGCAGGAAGTACAGCGCGGGCGTGAGAAACATGACCGCCAGCGCCATGCCGACCGCGGTGAAGGCGCCCGCTGCCGGGGTCTGCGCGCCTGCATCGAAGTTCACCACCGACCGCGCGAAGCCCCCCGTCACCGGGAACCCGCCCGACAGCCCGGCGCCCAGGTTCGACGCCCCCAGCGCGACCAGTTCCTGATCCGGGTCGATCCGCTGGCGCCGCCGCGCGGCCAGCGTCTGCGCGACCGACACCGTCTCGACATAGCCCACGATGGAGATCAAGAGCGCGGGCACCGCCAGCGCCTGCCACAGCGCGGGGTCGAGCGGCGGCAGCGTGGGCACGGGCAACCCGCGCGGGATGTCGCCCACGAGCGCCACGCCCTGCGCGCCCAGATCGAACCCCCAAGCGGCGAGCGAGGTTCCGACGATCGCCAGCACCGGCCCCGTGCGGGCCAGCGGCGCGGCCCACCCCTCGCGCAGCCCGGCGCGCAGGAGCGCCGCCTTCAGCCCCTTGCGGGCCCAGAACAGGAACGCGGTGGCCACGGCCCCGATCACCAGCGTCACCGGGTTCGTGTCGGGCAGGTGCCCCGCCAGCGAGGGGATCAGGTCTACCAGCGTCTCGCCCTCGGCCCGCACGCCCAGGATGTGCTTCACCTGCGACGCGGCAATCAGCAGACCCGCCGCGGTGATGAACCCGGCAATCACCGGATGCGACAGGAAATTCGCGAGGAATCCCAGCCGCAGCACCCCCATGGCGAGCAGCATCAGCCCCGACATCACCGCCAGCAGGATCGCGGCGCCCAGGTATTCCGGCGTCCCCCGCGCCGCGACCTCGCCCACCGCCACGGCTGTCATCAGGGACGCCACTGCCACCGGCCCCACGGCCAGCGTCCGCGACGTGCCGAACACCGCATAAATCAGCAGGGGCGCGATGGACGCATAAAGCCCGACCTCGGCCGGCAGCCCCGCCAGCAGCGCATAGGCCAGCGACTGCGGGATCAGCATCACCGTGACGATCACCGCCGCGATCAGGTCGGCGGCCAGGGTCCGCCGGTCATAGCCGGGCGCCCAGGTCAGGATCGGGAAGTAGCGGTTCATGGCGTCTCGCCTTGGAAAAGGAAAGGGCGGCCGGGGCCGAGCCCGGCCGCCCCTGCAGTCGTCTTCCCGGGTCAGCCGCCGTGCCGGGCCTCCAGCATCGGGCGGATCGGGTTCAGGTCGTAGCCCGCCGCCGCCGCCTTCGCGATCAGCGCGTCGGGCGGGGTCTCGGGCGCCATCGCCAGCGCCCACAGGTTCGTGGACCGCGCGCCCGACCGGCAATAGGCCAGCACCGGCCCCGTCGCCTCCATGATCGCGTCGCGCATCCCTTCGATCAGCTCGTCGGTCAGCGCCCCCGGCGCCAGCGGCAGGTAGTGGAACGCCATCCCCACCGCCTCGGCCGCGGCCTTGACCTCGGCGGCCGCAGGCTGGCCCCAGGCCTCGCCATCGGGGCGGTTGCAGATCACCGTGGTGATGCCCATCGCCTTGGCCTCTGCGATATCCG
>DBBA01000349.1 GCA_002291955.1 Rhodobacteraceae bacterium UBA996
GGCGCCGTCGATCATGTGGTCCAGGAAGCGGGCGAAAAGCGCGGTCGCATCGCTGATCCAGGGGGTATGCGGGGGCAGGTCCACGGGCGTGTCCGCGGGGTCGTCGCGCAGGGCGTAGGACAGCGCGCCGAACATGTCGGCCTGCGTGGCGATGCCCCGGGCGCAGTCGGTGCGCCAGTTGAAGTCCAGCCGGTTGCGGTTGGCGGCCCAGGTGCCCTGGTAGGTGACTTCCACGCCATTGGCGAAGGTGATGAGCGCCGACACGTTGGCGTCATGGGCATACATCGACCACGGCGGGTTCCAGGTGCGGGCGCTGATCGCCACGGGTTCCGAGGCGTAGACATGGCGCATCAGGTCGAAGTGGTGGATCGACTGCTCCCACAGCATCGGGTGCCGCATGGTCAGCGGATAGCGGTTGATGTGCGGCTGGTGCCCGTCGCGCCATCGTTCGTACAGGAACCGGCCGAAGGCGGGGGGGCCGAGGCGGTCGGGCGCGAAGAGCGCCTTCAGGGCTTGCGTGACGGCCAGGTAGCGGAAGTTCAGGCCGACCATCAGCGGCACGCCTGCGTCGTCGGCCTGCGCGACAAAGGTCTCGGCCTCGGGCAGGCTGTCGGCGAGGGGTTTCTCGGCCAGGATCGCCAGCCCCGCGGCGCAGGCGGCCGCGATCTGCGGCGCGCGGCCGAAGGGTGGGGTCACCAGGATGACCGCGTCGGCGGGGGCCTTGGCGGCGAGGGTGGCGAGGTCGGTGGCGTGCGGGAGCCCGGTTTCCGCGCCCACGGCCGCGGCGCGGGCGGGATCGGCGTCGGCCACGCCAACAAGGCGCGCGCGCGGGTCGGCGGCGATGACCTGCCGCCAGACGCGCGACCGGGCGCCGAGGCCCACCATGAGGAGGCGCAGCGCGGTCATGCGGCGGTCCTGCGGGACATGAGGGCGGCCAGCCCGGCCTTGGGCGCGGTCCAGGGGAAACCGTCCAGCGCCGGGATGGCCGACGGCACGGCGGGGGGCTTGGCGCCCAGCGCAGGGCCGAGGCGGACGGTGGTGCCGGGATGGGTCTGCGCGATCAGGCGGGCAAGCTGCGCGTCGGACAGGACATGGCCCGAGGTCAGGTGCAGCGGGCGACCCGCGGGGGCGGCTGCGGTCAGGCGCAGGAGGGCGGGTCCGAGGTCGGGCGCATAGGTCCAGTCGCGCCGGGGGTCGTCGGCGGGGACCGTGAGCGGCTGGCCTTGGGCAGCGGCGTCGATCCAGCGGGCGACGAGGGAGAGGTTGGTGCGGGTGGGTCGGGCGGCTTCGCCGGGACCGTAGAGGTAGCCCAGCCGCACGACGTGGGCGGGGCAGATACCGTCCAGCGCTGCGGGCACCAGCAGTTCGCCCGCGCGCTTGGCGGCGGCGTAGGGGTGGATGGCCGTGGGCGGGCAGGTGTCGGTCAGGTCGGGCGTGCCGTCGGTGGCGGCGAAGACGCCGGTCGAGGACAGGAAGACGAAAGCGCCGGGGCGCGTGTCGGCAGCATGGTCCAGCGCGGCCAGAAGGGGCGCCATGTTCGCGCGGACATGCGCGGCGGGGGTGATCCCGAGCGTGGCGGCATCGGTCGTGAGCGCCGCCGCGTGGATGAACAGGTCGGCGCGGGGCATGTCGGGGAAGCCTGCCGACAGGTCGGCCTCGACGAGCGTGGCCCCGGCCAGCCGCGCCCGGGTGCCTGCGTCGAAGGACAGGTCCACCGCCACCACGCGCACCTCGAGCGCCAGAAGCCCCGCGGCGATGGTCCCGCCGACGAAGCCCCCTGCGCCCGTGCTGGTCGCCGTGATGGTGGCGGTCTGCGCCGTCATCCCAGCCACTCCACGATCGCCGCCGGGTCGAAGTCGCGCAGCGCGCGGGTGTGGTCCGAGATCAGGCGCACGGCCACACGGGTATCGCCCGCTTCCAGCGCCCGCACGATGGGGGGGTGGTTGCCCGCGATTTCCGCCAGATCGTCGCTGTCGCGGCGGTTGCGCAGCGCCATGATCTGGTGGATGCGCAGATAGAGCGCGTTCCACGATTGCAGAAGCAGGTGGTGGTCCGACAGCGCGATCAGCGTGCGGTGGAAGCGTTCGTCGGCGAGGATCAGCGCCTCGCGGTCGCCCACGGCGGCCGCCGCCTGCATCGCGCGGCAGGGGTCCCAGAGGGCCGAGGCGTCCACCCCGCGGTCAAGGATGCGGCGCACGGCCATCACCTCGAACGTCTGGCGCATGGACCAGGTTTCTTCCACCTCGCGGACGGTCAGCGGTTTGACCCGTTTGCCGCGATAGGCCTCGGTTTCCACCAGCCCGTCGCTTTCGAGGATCGCGATGGCCTCGCGCACCGGGGCGCGGCTGACGTTCATCTGCTCGGCGAGGGCCGTTTCCACCAGCACCGCGCCGGGGCGCAGCTTGCCGGTGATGATCGCGCGGCGCAGGCGGTCGGCGATCTGGACGCGCAAGGGCGTCTGCTTGATCGGCGACAGGTCCGGGGCGCCTGCGGGAAGGGTGTCGGTGTCGGTCTGGGTCACGACACGGGCTCCTGCCAGAGGCAGAGGGCGGCGGCGCGGGCGGCCTGTGCGGTCTGGTCCTGCGTCAGCGGGACGAGCGGCGGGCGCACACGGGCATAGTTCGGGTCGGCCATGCGGATCGCGGCCACGGCCTTGACGCCGGGGATCAGGGGCATCCCTTCGCAGGCGGTGCGCACGGCGCTGACCTGGGCGAGGGCTGCGGCTTCATCGGCCGTTCCCAGTGCCCGGATCAGGCGCATGATGCCCGCGGCGTTCACGTTCGCGGACGCGCTGATGCAGCCCGCGCCGCCCGCGGCGACGTTCACCGGCAACAGGCTTTCCGAGGACGAGAACGTCTCGATCCCCGGGAAGGACGCGATGACCGCGGCGGTGTTGTCCCACTTGCCCGAGGAATCCTTGAGGCCCCGGACGGTGCCCGGGAACGCCTCGATCAGCCGCCCGATCAGGGGGATGGACAGGCCCACGCCCGCGATCTGCGGGATGTGGTAGAGGTAGAGCGCCACGTCGGGCACCGAGTCGATCACCGCGGCGTAGGACGCGAACACGGCCTCGTCCGACAGGGGCTTGTAGTAGAAGGGCGGCAGCATCAGCACGCCCTTGCAGCCAAGGCCCGTGGCGTGGCGGGTCAGCGCGACCGTGTCGGGCAGGGCCGCGCAGCCGGTGCCGGGGATCAGGCAGGCAGGGTCGATGCCGGCGTCCACCAGGGCATCAAGCGCGGCGATGCGCTCGGTCACCGACAGGGACGTGGCTTCGGACGTGGTGCCGAAGACGGCGAGGCCATCGGCCCCGTCATCGAGGATGCGGCGGCAGGAGGCTGTGAAGCGCGCCGTATCGACCGACAGGTCGGGGGCGAAGGGGGTGATGGCGGGGACGTAAAGGCGGGGCGTGTGCGTCATGGTCCGGTTCCGGTCAGGGCCTGCGGCGCGGCAATGGTCAGGGGCGCGATGTCGGCAAAGCGGTCGTCATCGGCGGCGCCGCGCATCATCAGCACGGCGAAGTGGCCGGGGCGGCCCAGCACGGTGATCCCGGCGTGCCAGGCGCCGGGGCGATAGACGACGCCGACGGTGCCGGGCAGCACCACCGGGATGGCGCCCGCGGGGTCGGGTGCGGGACCCCCGGGCATCACGGTGACAAGGTAGCGGTCCACGTCCACCGGCAGGAACACCTGCGCGGCGTGGGGGTGACATTCCACGCGGGTGAGTGTCAGCGGCAGCGCAGTGGGCGCGACGTGGTTGATGTGGAACTGCAAGGACAGGCCCGGGACCGGCGCCAGCCAGTCGGAATACAGCCTGCGGTCGCCCGGGTTCGCGGGCGGTTCCACGAGCGCCGCAAAGCGGGCCAGCGCCGCGGGGATGTCGGTCTGGGCGACGATCCTCATGCGGGCACCCGGTGCTGGGGTGCAGGGACATGGGCGCGGAAGGCGGCGGCGAGGTCGCCCCGGCGGCAGACCCAGACGCGGGGGTCGGCCGCGATGTGGTCGATCAGGTCGGTCAGGCCGCGCAGGCGGCCGGGGTGGCCCAGGATGCGGGGGTGCATGCCCACCGACATCATCCGGGGGTGCAGGTGGGATTCGGCCAGCAGGCCGTCCACCGTGTCGATCAGGAACGCACCCCAGTCGCGCCCTGTGACCAGCGGCCCGCCCATGAACTTGGCGTCGTTGGTGACCAGCGAATAGGGGACCACCAGATGGTCGCGGCCCGCCGTCTGCACCCAGAACGGCATTTCGTCGGCGTAGCTGTCGCTGTCGTAGGTGAAGCCGCCGTGTTCGGCGACCAGACGGCGGGTGTTCACCGAGGGCGCGTAGCGGCAGTACCAGCCCTGCGGGGCGCGGCCCGTCAGGCGCGCGATCATGTCATGGGCGCGGGCGATCTGGGCGCGTTCGGTCGCCTCGTCCATCAGGTAGTGCTCGGCCCAGCGCCAGCCGTGGCACACCAGGTCCCAGTCGGTGGCGGCGATGGCGGCGGTGAGCGCGGGGTTGCGTTCCAGCGCCTGCGCGGCGGCGAAGACCGTCAGGGGCAGGCCGCGGGACTGGAACAGGCGCAGGATGCGCCAGACACCCACGCGGGACCCGTATTCGACCATGCCTTCGTAGCCGAGGTCGCGGTCGCCCACGGGGACACGGGCGGCGGCGACCTCGGACAATGCGCTGTCGGTGCGGCCGTCGCCGTCGAGGGTGGAGTATTCCGCCCCTTCCTCGACGTTCAGCACGAAGTTGACCGCGACCCGTGCGCCGCCCGGCCAGTCGAACACCGGCGGGCGGTCGGCATAGCCGATCAGGTCGCGGGCGGGCTGCATCAGTCGCGCGTCCCCGCCACCTTGTGGAAGAAGCAGCACCAGTCGCCGGTCTGGACGTTGGGCAGCGCGCGCAGGCCGAAGATCATGCCGTAGGCGGGGGCGGTCAGCGTCGCCAGCGTGTCGCCCCAGACATCGACGATGCGCGCGATGGGGTCGCCCGCCTGCATCAGGGTGAGGAACTTCACGCCCGGTTCGGGGATGTAGAGGCCGGAGGCGGGGGCCAGAAGTGCCTCCTGCTCGCCCTTGTAGCGCAGGCTGGGGTACTGCGCCTGTCCGGGGTACATGCCATAGTGGCGCAGGATATTCAGGATGGAATCCGCCAGGTCCCGGCCGACGCGGGCGAACCCTTCGGGCGAGGTTGCCGACCGGCCGCCGAGTTCCACGGTGATGCCGACCTTGCCGAGGTCCTTGAGGTAGGCCATCGGGCTGCCCTTGGGGTTGAAGTTCGACATGATGCAGCCCCAGCCGGGGCCCATGGCGGTGGCGAGTTCGACGGATTCGGGCCGTTCATCGACGAAGATCGACTTGTCGAGGAAGCTGTGCGCGCCGCCCGAGTGGATGCTGATCTCGATATCGGCCACGGGGCCCATGGCGGCCGCGTGGGCGGCGGCGACGCGTTCCGACAGGTAGCCGTTGGGCCGCCCCGGGTAGATGCGGTTCATGTCGTAGCTGAAGGTGTCGAGCGGGTTGCCCCGCTGCGCCGCCCCGAACGCCGGGGGGTTCACCACGGGGCAAAGGACCAGCGTGCCCTTGAGCTTCGCCGGGTCCACCTCGCGCAGGGCGATCTGGCAGGCGAGCGGACCTTCGGGTTCGTCCCCGTGGATGGCGCCGTTGACCCAGAAGCAGCGGCCCGGTTCCGCGCCGTTGATGACGGCGACGGGGATCGACAGGGGCGTGCCGCTGCCCAGTGTCGTGACGGAGATCACTCCCTTGGCGATGGTGCCGGGCGCAGCAGAGGCGGTGCCGACGGTGACTGTCTTGGGGGCGACGGTTGCCATCCCTCAGATCCCCTTGAACGCTTCGTAGTCTTTGAGCTGCTCGGGCGTGTAGACCTGCATGAACTCGATCTCGATGCCGCCGGCCTCGTTATCCAGGAACGCCACCCAGCCCTCGGGGTGGGGGTGCGAGCCGTATTTCTGGCAGGCATGGCAGATGCGCAGTTGCGCGCCTTGCGCCTGCGCGTGGGTCAGCGCCGCGTCGATGTCATCGACTTCGTAGCAGATGTGGTGCAGGCCTTCGGCGCCGCGCTGGTCGATCCACTTGGCGAAGCGGCCCTGCGGGTCCTGGCTTTCGCAGAGCTGGTATTCGATGCCGCCGAGGTAGAAGAGCGCGACCTTGTTCTTCGACTTGGGGAAGATTTCCAGCTTGGTGTCCGCGGGGACGTGCAGGAAGCGGGCGTAGGCGTCGAGCGCCTTTTCCGCGTCGCGCACGGCGAAGGCCATGTGCTTGATGCCCTTGACGTTCGGGTTGTCGGATTTCATGGGCAGTCCCCCTCAGGCGGCCTTGGTCTCGGACCGGATGGCGGCGACGAGCGGGCGCATGCGGTCGATGGCTTCGTGGATCTTCGGCACGGGCTGGGTCAGCGACAGGCGGACGTAACTGTCCACGTAGTCGCCGTAGATCGTGCCGGGATAGGC
>DBBA01000350.1:0-8513 GCA_002291955.1 Rhodobacteraceae bacterium UBA996
CCCGGCACCGTCGATCCTGCCGCCTATGCGCCTCCGCAATCTCCCTGACATCCCCCGACACCTCCCACGAAAGGAAGCTGCCATGACCTTCACCTCCACCCGCCGCACGGTCCTGATGGGTGCCGCCGCCACGCTGGCGCTGCCCGCCTACATCCGTCGCGTGAACGCCCAGACCGCGATCCGCGTCGCGGGCGTGCACGCGAGCCCGGTCGAGAACGCCTGGAACAGCCGCATCCACCTGGCGTTCCAGGAAGCCGCCGCGGCCGGGCTGATCACCTACGACTTCTCCGAAGGCGTCGCCGCGACCGACTATCCCCGCGCCATGCGCGAATATGCCGAAGGCGGCGCGCAACTGGTCTGGGGCGAAAGCTACGCGGTCGAGCGTGAGGCCCGCGAAGTCGCCGCCGACTATGCCGACACCGCGTTCCTGATGGGCTCGTCCGGCGGGCCGGAAGGCGACAACTTCGGCGTGTTCGGCACCCGCAACCACGAGGCCGCCTATCTGGCCGGCATGCTCGCGGGCAAGATGTCGGCCTCGGGCGTGTTCGGGTCGGTCGGCGGCTACCCGATCCCCGAGGTGAACCTGCTCATCAACGCCTTCCGCATCGGCGTGACCGAAGTGCGCCCCGATGCCACCTTCCTGAACGGCTTCATCGGCGCCTGGTTCGACCCTGCCCGCGCGCAGGAAATGGCGGTCGCCCAGATCGACCAGGGCGCCGACATCCTGTTCGGCGAGCGCATCGGCACCGCCGACGGCGCGCAGGCCCGCGGGGTCAAGGCCATCGGGTCGCTCATCGACTACACGCCGCGCTACCCCGAGACGGTGTTCGCCAACGCCATCTGGAACTACGGCCCGACCATCGCGGCCATCGTCGCCGATGTGCAGGCCGGCACGCCCGTGGGCCGCGACTACACCGAGTATTCCTTCATGAAGCACGGCGGCAACGACCTGATCTTTTCGGCCGACATGGTGCCCGCCGACGCGATCCCGGCGATGGAGGAGAAGCGCGCCGCGATCCAGTCGGGCGCGTTCGAGGTGCCGATCGACGCGAACGAACCGGCCTGACCCGCGGCCATGTCGGACGCCACGGCGCTTGCGCAGGCCATCGCGGACGGGCGCACCACCGCCCGCGCCGTGATGGCCGCCACGCTGGACGCCGTGGCGGCCCGCGCGGACCTGGGCGCCGTCGTGCGGCTTCTGCCGCAGGCGGCGCTTCTGGCCGAAGTCGCCGCGCCGTGCCCCTTCCGCGGCGTGCCGATGCTCGCCAAGGACCTAGGATCCCACGCCCGCGGTCTTGCGACAACCGCCGGATCGCCTGCGCTACGCGCCCGGCTGTCCGACCCGGACGCGGACAGCACGATCTTCGCCCGCTGGCGGGCCGGGGGACTGGTCCCCATCGGCCTGTCCACGGTGCCCGAATTCGGACTGGCCCTGTCGGGCGAACCGCCGGGGGCCGCGCCTGCGCGCAACCCCTTCGACCCGTCGCGCACGCCCGGCGGGTCGTCGGGCGGGGCGGCGGCGGCGGTGGCGGGCGGGATCGTGGCTATCGCCCACGCCACCGATGCGGCCGGGTCCACCCGGGTGCCTGCCGCCTGCTGCGGCCTGTGGGGACTGAAGCCGTCGCGCGGGGCGCTGCCGCAGGGACCGGGCTTCACCAATGACCTGATGGGCATCGCCAGCGACGGCGTGGTCGCCCGCAGCCTGCGCGACGTCGCCGCCGCCCACGCGCTGGCCAGCGGCGACACCCGCGGTCCCTGCCCCCCGGCCGGCGCGCGCACGCTGCCCGAGGCCCCTGTCATCGGCCTGGCCCTGCCCGCCCGATGCAGCGCGGCCGACACTGCCGCGACCCGCGCCGTTGCCGACCTGCTGGCCGCCGCTGGCTGCCGGATCGCGCCCGTCCCCGCCCCCGATGCCCTGGGCGCCCAGGCGCATCAGGTCGCGGGCCACATCCTGGCCCTGTCGCAGGCCGAATGGATGGACGCGCTTGGCCTCCCGTCGTCCGACGTCTCACCCCTCATCGCCGCCAGCGCCGCCCGGGGCCGCGCCATCTCCGGCCCGCAGGCCTTTGCCCTGACGCGCGACGTCGCCCGCCTGTCCCACCTCGGCTGGGCGCTGTTCGACACCTGCGATGCGATCCTGATGCCAGTCCTGTCCGGCCCGCCGCCCCCCGTCGGACACTTCGACTTTACCGCCACTGACGTCACCGCCCACCTCGCGGCGATGGAGGCGCTGGCCCCCAATGCCGCCATCGCCAACGTCTGCGGCCTGCCGTCCCTCGCGATCCCCGCGGGCATGGCGGGGGGCCTGCCGGTCGGCGTGCAGCTGATGGGCCCGATGGGATCGGACGACGCCCTCCTCGCCCTCGCCGCCCGCATCAGCGACCGCCTGCCGCCCATCCCCTATCCCGCGCCCATCCCCGGACTGCCGCAATGACCCGCGTGCTGGAACTTGACGGCATCACCAAGCGCTTTGGCCGCCTGACCGCCAATGACGGCGTGTCGCTGCACCTGATGCAGGGCGAGATCCTGGCGCTTCTGGGCGAAAACGGCGCGGGCAAGACGACGCTCATGAACATCCTTTTCGGCCACTACGCCGCCGACGCAGGCACCGTGCGGGTGTTCGGCCAGCCCCTGCCCCCGGCCCGGCCCCGCGCCGCCATCGCGGCAGGCGTGGGCATGGTGCACCAGCACTTCACGCTCGCGGGAAACCTCAGCGTGCTGGACAACGTCATGCTGGGCACCGAACCGCTGACCCGGCTTGCGTCACGAAGGGCTTCCGCCCGCGCCCGGCTTCTGGACATCGCGAACCGCTTCGGCCTGCCGGTCGATCCCGAGGCCCGCGTGGCCACCCTGTCGGTCGGCGAACGCCAGCGGGTCGAGATCCTGAAGGCGCTCTACCGCGACGCACGCATCCTGATCCTGGACGAACCCACCGCCGTCCTGGCCCGCCCCGAGGCGGATCGCCTGTTCGCCACCCTGCGCGGCATGACCGCAGGCGGCCTGTCGATCATCTTCATCAGCCACAAGCTGCACGAGGTGATGGCCGCCTCCGACCGGGTGGTCGTCCTGCGCGGCGGCCGCATGGTGGCCGAACGCGCGACCTCGGCCACCTCGCCCGCCGAACTGGCCGAACTGATGGTCGGCCGCCGGGTGGACCGCCCGCTGCGCGCCGATCACCGCATCGGCGCACCCCTGCTGGTGGCCGACGCGGTCAGCGTGACCCAGGGCGGCACGACCCGGCTCGATGCCGCGTCCTTCACCGTCCACGCGGGCGAGATCCTGGGCATCGTCGGTGTGTCCGGCAACGGGCAGGGCGCGCTTGGCGCGCTTCTGTCGGGGCTGACACCGCCCTCGGCCGGGCGGCTGACGCTGGACGGGCAGGACATCGGCCAGGCGGGCCCGCGCGGCCTGATCCGCGCCGGTGCCGCCCGCGTGCCCGAGGATCGCCACGCCGAGGGCGCCGTGGGCGACATGGCCGTGTGGGAAAACGCCGTCCTGGAACGCCTGCGCACGCCCGCCTTCTCCTCCCGCGGGCTTGTCCGGCGCGCGGCCGCCCGCGCCCATGCGGCCGACCTCATCGCCCGCTTCGACGTGCGCGGCGCCACCCCTGACACGCGCATCCGCCTGTTGTCGGGGGGCAACATGCAGAAGCTGATCCTCGGCCGGTGCCTGGCCACCCGACCGCGCTTCATCCTGGCCAACCAGCCCACGCGGGGGCTGGACGAAGGCGCCATCGCCGCGGTCCACGCAGAACTTCTGGCCGCCCGCGCGGAAGGCGCCGCGATCCTGCTGATCTCGGAGGAACTGGAGGAAGCACTGGCGCTGTCCGACCGCATCCAGGCCATCGTGCGCGGCCGCCTGTCGCGCGCCATCCCGGCCGCCCAGGCCGATGCGCGCCGCCTCGGCCTGATGATGGCGGGCGCCTGGGGGGATGCGGATGCGGCTTGAACGGCGCGACGCCGTACCGCTGGCCCTGGTCGCCGCGGCCCCCCTCGCGGCCGTGGCCGCGGCCCTGGCCCTTGCGGCCGGCCTGATCGCGGCGGCAGGGGTGAACCCCCTGACCGCCTATGCCGAGATGCTGCGTGGCGCGCTCGGGTCCCGCCTTGCCGTGACCGAGATGCTGACCCGCGCCACTCCCCTGATCCTGACCGGCCTTGCCGCCGCCGTGGCCTTTCGCACCCGCCTGTGGAACATCGGGGGCGAGGGGCAGTTCTACATGGGCGCGCTCGTCACCGCCTGGATCGGCCATGCGCTGGGCCTGCCGGGGCCAATGGGCATCGCCCTCCTGATGGTCTGCGGCATGGCCACGGGCGCGGTCCTGCTGGCCGGTCCCGCAGCCCTGCGCCTGCGCTTCGGCGTGGACGAGGTGGTGACGACCCTGCTTCTCAACTTCATCGTCATCCTGTTCGTCGGCCTGATGATCGAGGGACCCCTGCGCGACCCCCTTGCCTTTGGCTGGCCGCAGTCGGTGCCGGTCGATGGCGACTACCGCCTGCCCGACCTGATCGCCCGCACGCGCCTGCATGTGGGGCTTCTGGTGGCGCTGACCGCCGCCGGGATCGTCTGGCTGATCCTGTCGCGCACCGTGTTCGGGGTCGAGACCCGCGCCGCCGGGCTGAACCCCCGCGCCGCGGCCTTTGCCGGCATCCCCCTGCCCCGCACGATCCTGGGCGTCGCGCTGATCTCGGGCGCACTTGCCGGGCTTGCCGGGTCGGTCGAGGTGATGGGCGTCACCGGCGGCGTGACCACCACCATGTCGCCGGGCTTCGGCTATGCCGGGATCGTGGTCGCCATGCTGGCGGGCCTGCACCCCGCGGGCGTGGTCGCCGCCGCCCTGTTCGTCGCCACCGTGTTCGTGGGCGCCGATGCGATGGGCCGCGCCACCGGCGTGCCGAGCTTCATCGCCGACGTGATCGTGGCACTCTCGCTCCTGACCATGCTGGTCGCGCTCCTGTTCACCACCTACAGGATCCGCCGGTCATGACCGAGGCGCTGGACCTTCTGTGGAACACGTCCCTCTGGGCCGCGGTCCTGCGCATCGCGACGCCGCTGATCTTCGGGGTCCTCGGCGCGCTTCTGTGCGAACGGGCCGGTGTGCTGAACCTCGGGATCGAGGGGATCATGACGATGGGCGCGATGGTGGGCTGGCTGACGGTCTACCTGGGTGCCGACCTGTGGACGGGGTTGGCGGTGGCCGCGGTGTCGGGCGCGGTGATGGGGCTGTTGCATGCCCTGCTCACCGTGCCCCTTGGTCTGTCGCAGCACGTCTCGGGCCTCGGGATCACGCTCTTCGCCTCGGCGCTGGCCTACTACCTGTATCGCCTGATCGTCACCGTGGGCGAGACGCCACCCACGATCACCCCGTTCCAGCCGCTGGCCGTGCCCGGCCTGTCGGACCTGCCCGTGGTCGGACCGATCCTGTTTGCGCAAAGCGCGCCCACATACCTGGCGCTGGCCGCGGTCGCGGTCATGGCCTGGGTGCTGGCGCGCACGCCGCTCGGCCTTGCGATCCGCATGACCGGCGAGAACCCCCACGCGGTCGAGGCGCAGGGCCTGAACCCCGTGGCCATCCGCATCGGCGCGGTCGTGGCGGGGTCCGCGCTGATGGCCCTGGGCGGGGCGTTCCTGACCATGGCGGCCTTCAACAGCTTCTTCCCCGGCATGGTGCAGGGCCGGGGCTGGATCTGCATCGCGCTGGTGGTGTTCGCCAGCTGGCGTCCCGGCAAGGCGCTGGTCGGCGCGCTGCTGTTCGCGTTCTTCGACGCCTACCAGCTGCGCCTGCAGACGGCGGTCGAAGGCGTGCCCTACCAGCTGTTCCTGATGGCCCCCTACGTCCTGTCCATCGTGGCCTTGATCGTCGTGGCCCGCCGCGCCCGGGTGCCCGAGGCGCTGATGACCCCCTACCGCCGCGGCGAACGCTGACGGCCGGCGCGGGACCGCCCGCGCGGCCGCCCGCGCATCACCCTTCGGGCAGCGGCCGGGGCGGCGGACCCGCATAGGCCCACAGCCATTCGCGCGGCAGCGGGCCCTTGTTGCGGGCCGGTTCCTGCGACTGCTCCCAGGCATGGGCCAGGATGCCCACCGCGCGCGACAGCACGAACAGCCCCCGCGTCAAGGGCGGCGGAAAGCCCAGATCGCCATAGATCACCGCCGTCGCCCCGTCGATGTTCAGGGGCACCGGCCGGTCGGGGCGGGACAGCGCCCGTTCCACGGCGGGCGCGATGGCGGCAAAGCGCCCCGCGGTGACACCCTGTTCGGCCGCCTGCCGGGCAAGGGCCAGCAGGGGCGCGGACCGCGGATCGACCGGATGGAAGCGGTGCCCGAACCCCGGCACATGCCGCCCGCCGCCCGCCCGGAACGCCGCCAGTTCCGCCACCGCGGCGGCATCGGCGTCCAGCCCCGCGTCCATCCGCACGGCGACGCGGCCGAAGAACTCCAGCGCCTGTTCCCCCGCGCCCCCGTGCACGTCGCCCAGCACGTTGATGGCCGACGCCATGGCCGATTGCAGGCCCACCCCGCAGGTCGCCGCCATCCGCGCAATGGCGATGGACGGCGCCTGCGGACCGTGGTCCACGGCGGCGGCCAGCGCGTGGCCCAGAAGCGCCGCCTGCGCCGGGGTGGGCACGTCGCCCCGCAGCATCAGCCAGATCATCTCGGGGAAGCCCACCTGCCCGATCAGGTCCTCGATGGCATAGCCGCGCAAGCGGATCAGGCCGGGCTCCATCTGGATGATCCCGGTGGTCCACCACGCCTCGCCGTCATCCCGTCCACCCCCGGTCATCGGTCGCCCTCCGCCGCGCCCAGCACCTCGGCCTGATGCTCGCCCAGCCGAGGCGGCGGGCGGTCGGGGGCGGGGGCCTGCCCGTCCACCAGAAACCCGCCGCGCAGCACCGTCAGCGACCGGTCCAGCCCCGGCACGTCGTCGAAACAGTGCGTCATGGCGCGGCCGGTCACCTGCGCCTCCTCCAGCACCTGCGGGATCGTCAGGACCCGGCCCGCGGGCACGCCTGCGGCGTTCAGCCGGGCTTCCCAGTCGGCGGCCGACGCGCCCGCCAGCGCCGCCTCGATCTCGACCGTCAGCGCCGCGCGATGGACCTTGCGCGCCGCGCGCCCGGCAAAGCGGGGGTCCTCCGCCAGATCCGGCCGCCCGATCACCCCCGCCAGCGCCACGAACTGCTCCTGCTTGTTCGCCGCGATGTTGAGCGGCCCATCCCCAGTGCGGAACGTGCCCGACGGTGCTGCGGTCATGTTGTCGTTGCCCATCGCTGCGGGCACGACCCCCGCCGTCAGCCAGTTCGAGACCGGCCAGCCCATCGCCGACAGCATGGATTCCAGCATCGACACGTCGATCACCGCGCCCTGCCCGGTCGCCCGCGCCCGCACCAGGGCTGCGGCAATGGCAAAGGCGCCGACCATCCCGCCCAGCGTGTCGGCCACCGGATAGCCCGCGCGCAAGGGCGCCACATCTGCCGTGCCGGTGATCGACATGACGCCGGACAGCCCCTGCACGATCTGGTCATAGGCCGGATTGCCCCGCATCGGCCCGGTCTGCCCGAAGCCCGAGATCGCGCAGTAGACCAGCCGCGGATTCACCGCCCGCAGCGCGTCCGGCCCCAGGCCCAGCCGGTCCATCACCCCGGGGCGAAAGTTCTCGACCAGCGCATCGGCGCTGCGCACCAGGTCCAGGAACGCCGCCCGGTCGCCCGCGTCCTTCAGGTCCAGCACGACCGACCGCTTCCCGGCATTCTGCGCCAGGAAACTCGCGCCCATGCCGGCGCGGTTCAGCGCCTCGTCCGCGCCCAGCGCGCGCGCCAGGTCCCCGCCCGGCGCCTCGACCTTGATCACATCCGCGCCCAGCAGCGCGAACTGGTACGCGCAATAGGGCCCCGCCAGCACATTCGTCAGGTCCAGCAGCCGGACCCCGGACAACAGGCCATCAGGCATCGCCCGAGACGTGGGCAGGGCCGCGCACCCGGCGATGCTGGATCCAGCTGATGATCTTGGGCGCGAAGAAAGCCACCACCGCCAGGATCAGGAACGTCAGCGACGCCGCGCCGGTGAAGAACACCGTCCAGTCCCCGTTCGAGATCGTCATGGCCCGGCGGAACTGGATTTCCGCGATCGGCCCCAGGATCGCGCCGATGATGACGGGGGCGGTCGGGAAATCGAACCGCCGCATCAGAAGGCCCATCACCCCCATGACGTACAGCAGCACCAGATCCAGCGGCGAGCGCGAGATGCCATAGGTGCCGACCGTGGCAAACACGAGGATCCCCGCATACAGCAACGGCGCCGGGATCGTCAGCATCTTCACCCACAGTCCGATCAGCGGCAGGTTCAGGAACAGCAGGACCACGTTCGCGATCAGAAGCGACGCGATCAGCCCCCAGACCAGGTCGGGCTGGGTCTGCATCAGCAGGGGCCCGGGGTTCAGCCCGTAGCTCTGGAACGCGGACAGAAGGATCGCCGCGGTGGCCGACGTGGGCAGGCCCAGCGTCAGCAGCGGCACCATC
>DBBA01000350.1:8873-28817 GCA_002291955.1 Rhodobacteraceae bacterium UBA996
CCCCCGCCGCACTCGCGTTGTTCGCAGCCTCGGGGCCTGCCACGCCCTCGATGGCGCCGGTGGTGCCGAATTCGTCCTTGTGCGGCGACAGCTTGCGTTCCGTCGCATAGGACAGGAACGTCGGGATTTCCGCCCCCCCCGCGGGCATCGCCCCGATGGGAAAGCCGATGGCCGTGCCCCGCAGCCACGGCTTCCACGACCGCCGCCATTCGGCCCGGGTCATGTAGAGCGACCCGGACAGGGGCAGCACCTCGTCCTTGCCCGCATAGCGGCGGCCGGCCATGTACAGCGTCTCGCCCACGGCAAACAGGCCGACCGCGACGATCAGGATGTCGATCCCGTCCAGCAGCGCCACCTCGCCGAAGGTGAAGCGCGGCTGGCCGGTCTGCAGGTCGATCCCCACCATCCCGATCAGAAGCCCGATGGCCAGCGACGTCATCCCCCGCGTGGCCGACGACCCCAGCACCGCCGACACCATGACAAAGCACAGGATCATCAGCGAGAAATACCCTGCCGCATCCACCAGCAGCGCCGCCGCCACCACCAGCGGCGCGACAAAGGCCACACCCAGCGTGCCGATGGTGCCCGCGACGAAGGACCCGATGGCCGACGTCGCCAGCGCCGCGCCCGCGCGCCCCGACCGGGCCATGCGGTTGCCCTCCAGCGCGGTCACGACGGTGGCGCTTTCGCCCGGCGTGTTCAGCAGGATCGACGTCGTCGATCCGCCGTACATCGCGCCGTAGTAGATGCCCGCGAACAGGATGAACGACGCCTCGGGCGGGACCTGGAACGTGATCGGCAGCAGAAGCGCGATGGTCAGCGCAGGCCCAAGGCCCGGCAGCACCCCGATCATCGTGCCCAGCAGGCACCCGCCAAGGCACCACATCAGGTTGTAGGGCGTCAGCGCGACCGAAAAGCCATGCGCGAGAAGCGCGAGTGTGTCCATGCCCGCCCCCTCAGTTCCCCACCAGCCCGCCCAGCACCTGCTCCAGCGGACCACGGCCGATGTTGACGCCCAGAAGCCCGGCGAACCCGAAATAGGCCGTCAGCGCCAGGACAAAGCCGATGGGCGCGTCGATCCACGGGCGGCGGCTGCCGAAGCCCAGGGCGATCAGCGTGAACATCACCGTCGAGGCGACGGTGAACCCCATCGGCGCGATCAGGACCACGTTCGCCACCAGCCCCGCCGCCACCAGCGCCATCGCGCGCCAGTCCAGCGGGATCTCCTTCTCGTCCTCGGGTTGCCAGCCGCCGCGCAGACCCTGCACCACCAAGAGCACACCCAGGATGCCCAGCAGGATGGACCCCAGGTAGGGAAAGATCGTCGGTCCGATCTTCGAATACAGCGGCGACACCGGGATCAGCGATGCCTGCCACGCCGCGACAAGGGCCAGCCCGACGACGACCGCGCCCAGCAGGGTCTCGGGCAGGGCCACCTGCCCCGCCTGCGGCTGAAGGTTCCGGTCGGCCATCGCACCCCCACGCGCACGGCACCGTCAGGACAGGTCGCGCGGGGGGCTTGCCGCCCCCCGCAGGACCCGCGCTCAGGTGGCCAGGCCCAGATCGCGCAGGATGCCCGTGATCCGCTCGACGTCTGCGGTCAGGAACTGCTCGAAGTCGGCGCCGGTCAGCAGGATGCGCGTCCAGTTGCGCGCATCGCACTCGGTGGCCCAGGCGGCGCTGCCCGCCATCGTCTCGACCATGCCGACAAGCGCGGCCTTGTCGGCGTCCGACAGGTTCGGCGGACCGAAGCAGGCGCGCCAGTTGAACAGGTCCACATCCACGCCTGCCTCGCGCAGCGTGGGCGCATCGATGCCCGGCTGGCGCTCGCTGGCGGACGTCGCCAGCAGGCGCAGCGTGCCCGCCGCAACCTGGTCGGCGAACTCGCCATAGCCCGAGATGCCCGCGGCCACCTGGTTGCCCAGAAGTGCTGCCAGCGCCTCGCCGCCGCCCGCGTAGGGGACATAGTTCATCGCGGTCGCCTGCACGCCCACGGTCTTGCCGATCAGCCCCAGAAGGATGTGGTCGGACCCGCCCGCGGACCCGCCCGCGACCGGCACCGCCCCCGGATCGGCCTGCAGCGCGGCGACGAAATCGGCCACCGTCTGGAACGGCGATGCCGCTGGCACCACCAGCGCCAGCGCCTCGCCCGTCAGGCGGGCAATCGGCGTGACATTGGCCAGCGTGACCGGCGAGGCATTGGCGATGATCGCGCCCACCATGACCATCCCGCCGATCATCAGCGCATTGCCCTGACCGTCGAACTGGCTGGCGAACTGCGGCAGACCCACGGTTCCGCCCGCGCCACCCACGTTGGTGACCGTCGCCCCTGAGATCAGCCCCTCGGACAAGAGCACCTGCTCCATCAGGCGGCCGGTCTGGTCCCAGCCGCCGCCGGGGTTGGCGGGCACGAAGATGTCGATGGCGGGCGCGGACTGCGCGCGCAGCGGCATCGCCGACAGCGCGACAAGCGCCGTGGTCGTGGTCAGGAACTGGCGTCGGTTGTGCATGGTCGTCCTCCCTTGGCGGGCGCGACCTGTCCCCGGTCGCTGCCGATGTAACTTGCCCGTGATCCGGACATGTCCCAATTGCGTATGCGATGGAATGCGATCCGGCAAGCGACTTTCGGATGCCGCAAGGGTCGCGCCCGGTCTCAGGTCCGCGCGGCCTCGAACGCGGCCCAGGCGGCCTCGAAGGCGGCAAGGTCGAAGCCCGGGGCCCGGGCGGGGTCCAGGACCAGCCGCTCGGTCGCCTGCAGCCTGGCCGTGGCCGCGGCCAGATGCGGCACGACCTCGGGCGGGATCACCAGCGCGCCGTGCCGGTCGGCGTGGATCAGGTCGCCCGGCGCCACCGTCAGGCCGTGGATCGTGACCGGCTGACCGATGTCGCGGACATGGACGAAGGCATGGCTCGGGCCGACGGACCCGGCGATGACCGGAAAGCCCTGCGGCAGGTCGCCCAGGTCGCGCACCACGCCATCGGTCAGCGCGCCCGCCATGCCGAAGCCCTTGTGCACGGTGGTGTTGATCTCGCCCCAGAACGCGCCGACGCAGTGCGGCGCGTCGAGGTCCTGCACCACGGCGACGGACGGTTTGGGGGCATCGTGCATCATCCGGTAGTAGGCCATGCGGCGGGCGCGGATGACGTCCGGCGCCTCGGTCGGCGGCGCGGCGGCACTGATCCGGGCGGTGGCGGCAAAGCCCACCACGGCGCGGCCCGGTTCGGTGCAGACCATCGTGCCGCGGGTGAACCGGTCGAAGCCGCGCTTGCCATGCACCACCTCGATCGCGTTGCAGACCGTGGGGGTATCGACCCGCCGCAGCAGGTCGAGAAGTGCCGTGTCCATGTCAGTCCTCCAGCCAGTCGGTCAGGGCGCGGGCCGTCGCGCTCGGGTTCTCCAAGGGCGGCAGATGGCCGGCCGCGGGCACGACCACCAGCCGCGACTGCGGCATGAGGGCGTGCATCAGGTCGTGCCGGTCACGCGGACACAGGCGGTCGGCCTCGCCCATCAGGACCAGCGCCGGGCCGCGGTAGGCGCGCAGGGCGTCCGTCCGGTCGGCCCGGTCGCGCAGCGCCAGCGAGTGTGCGCGGAACAGCCCGGGGCCAAGGCGCAGCGCCATCGCCGGGCAAAGGTCCAGCGTGGCGGTATCGTCGGGACGGAACAGGTAGTTCGGCTTCATCTCGTCCCGCATGACGCCCGCCAGATCGCCCGCCAAGGCGCGTTCGATCTGCGGGGCGCGGCGGGCCTGCGCGGCGCGAACCTCGGCCAGCGGGTTGGTATCCATCAGCGCCAGGCGTTCGATCCGGTCGGGGGCCTGCGCGAGCATCTCCATGGCGATGATCCCGCCCATCGACAGCCCGGCCAGGGCAAAACGGGGCGGCGCATCGGCCAGTATGGCAGCGGCAAGCGCGGGGATGCTGTCGTGCTCGGCGGGCAGCGCGTGGTGCAGCGTGCGGGGCGGGATCAGGTCGGGCACCGCGCCCCACATCCGCGCGTCGCACATCAGACCGGGGATCAGGACGAGGGGGGTCATGGCCAAGAGTGCGAAGCCCCGGACCTGACACGGGGCCTCGACCGCCCTGTCGCGCCCGTGAACGCGAGGCCCCGGGTCAGGCCCGGGGCGCCAGAGCCCCCGCACGGGGCGGGGCGCACCGGGTCACGACACACGCCGCGCGCCCTCGGCCAGCGTGGCGAGTTTCGCCCAGGCGATCTCGGGGTCCACCGCGCCGAAGCCCGCGAAGGTGCCAAAGCCGCAGTCGGACCCCGCGATCACCCGGTCGGTCCCCACGATGGCGGTGAAGCGTTCCAGCCGCTGGCGGACAAGGTCGGGGTGTTCCACGAAGTTCGTGGTGGTGTCCACCGCGCCCGGCACCAGCACCTTGTCGTCGGGAATGTCGGCGGCGCGGTCGCGGAACACCTCCCATTCGTGGCCGTGGCGGGGGTTGGCCGTCTCGAACAGGAGGAAGCGGGCGGGCACCGACATCAGCAGCGGGAACACCTGCGCCATGTCGATGTCGCACACGTGGGGGCCTTCGTAGTTGCCCCAGCAGATGTGCAGGCGGATCCGCTCCTGCGGCAGGCCGCCCAGCGCCGCCCGCAGCGCCTCCACGTGCGTCGTGGCGACAGAAAGGAACTCGGCATCCGACAGGTGCGTGAACAGCATGTGCCGCGACAGCGCGAGGTCGGGACAGTCGAGTTGCAGGTCGAGGCCCGCATCCAGGATCGTGCGGTATTCCTCGCGCATGGCGTCCGCCAGCGCGAACAGGTAGTCCTCGCGCGTGGGGTAGTGGGCGTTCTGCAGGAACAGGCTGATTACGCCGGGACTGGCGGCGTTCATGAAGCCCCGGTCCACCCCGTGCGCGGCCATCGCGGCCTTGAGGTTGGCGATGTCCTTGCCCAACTCGCCCTGCCCCTTCGACACCACGGGCCCTGTGCACATGGGGCGCGCGTATTTCGGCGTGCCGCCGTCGCGGGCCAGCCGGTCGAGGAAGGACGGGTATAGCTTCAGGTCGGCGGGTGCATTGCGCGGGCTGTCGCCGGAAAAGCCCGTGTAGCGGTCCTTGACGTAGGTCGCGTAGCTGATCTTGGAGCATTCGCCGTCGGACACGATGGTGATGCCCGCGTCCTTCTGACGGCGGACGTTCTCCCTCACCGCCGCGGCCCTGCAGGCGTCGAAGGCGGCGGGGTCATGGGGTTCGCCCCGTTCGCGGGCGAACAGGGCATCCACGACTGCCTGCGGGCGGGGCAGCGATCCGACATGGGTGGTGGCCAGAGGCATGGGTCAGGGTCCGGTGCGGTGGGGGCGGACGCGGGGGGTTTCACACCCCCCGCACCCCCCGTGGGGTACTTGGGAGAGGATGAAGAGGGCCGTCAGAGCAGCCGTCCGGTGGCCCCCGGCGGGTCGTCGGTGGCGATGATGCGGTACAGGCTCGCCTCGCCCGTCATGCTGGGGACGGCGGCATGGGACAGGTCCGCGGGGACAAGGCACGTGTCGCCGGGGTTCAGCACGTCCTCGCCACCCGGCCAGACCAGCCGCCAGTGGCCGCGCATCGGCATCAGGACCGAGGCACGGTCGTGGCTGTGGGGCGTGTCGCTGGCCGAGCCGCGGGTGACAAGCGACACCTCGAACCCCGGGCGGTCGCGCAGGCGGCCTTGCGCGCCGATCACCTGCACCGGCTGGCGGTCGGCGAGCGCCATCAGGTCCCAATAGCGGGCGACGTGGTTCGGGATCACGTCCGCGGTCGTGGGCTCGGGGAACGTCGCGAGTTCGGCATCGGTCAGCAGCGGCATGGGCGCCACGCCGTCGGGCAGGGTCTGGCCCTTCTTGCTGTCATAGAGCTTGCCGTTCGCGCCCAGCATCAGGCCATGCGCCCGGGCATCCTCGATCACCTGGGGCGCCCAGATCACGCCGCCGCCTGCGTCGTCGCCGCCCAGGATCGCCATGATCATCCCGTAGTCGGTGCCGATGTTCTCGAACCCGCGGAAGATGCCGGTGGGGATGTTGATGATGTCGCCTTCCTGCAGCACGACCTCGCCGGCCGTGCCCCAGCGGCCCCAGAAGAACCGCCAGCGGCCCGAGAGGACGAAGAACACCTCGGCCGTGCGGTGCGAATGCAGCGAGTTGCGGCACTTGGGCGGCTGGCCCGCGGCGCCGATGTTGAAGCCGATCCGTTCGGTGATGTGGACGTGCTGGTCGGGGGATTCCGACACGCCGCCACCGATGATGGTGAAGTTCTCCTTCTGGTCGGACCCCGGCGTGTGGGCGTCGATGAAGGCGGTCTTGCAGGGCCGGAGTTCGCCGTAGCGGACGATCTGCGGCTGGCGCGTCGGGGTGGTCATCACAAGTCTCCGGTGTGCAGCAGGATCTGCTTCCAGATCGCGGTTTCGTCGAACAGCACCCATTCGCGGCGCAGCCGCGCGGGCGCCTGTCCCGGCGTGCCGAATTCGGCGTGGCTGATGCCGAGGACGTAGACCTCGGCCCCGGTCGGGCGGCCGAAGGCGCCCCAGCCGTCGTGCCGGCCATGCAGCGACCAGCGCAGCGCGGCGCGGGGCGGCATCGTGGGATCCTCGCGCCCGATGGTGTGGTGAAGGGTGAAGGTGGCGGACGGGAAGGCCGCGCGCAGGCCCATCCAGAAGCGGTCGGCCGCCGCCCACCCGTGGCCGGTGACATGGCCCGGGTGTTCCAGCTGCGCGGCACGGTCGTACTCCGCCGGGATCGCCGCCATGTCGGCGCCCATGATCCGGGTCAGGAGATCGGCGTAGCGCGCGCCCCAGGGGTTGGCGTTGCCGGTGCCAGCGTAGGGGCCGGGCCGGTCGGTCGCGGGCGACAGGGGCCGCACGCAGGCCAGGGGTCCGCCTTCGCGCGCGATCAGGTCGCGGGCGTAGTCGCGCGGGTCCCGTCCCATCTGGCGCACGATGGCGCCCTGGTCGCGGATCAGCCATTCGTCGTCGATCATGTTGGCGCGCGCATGGCAGTCGGCCATGATCCGGTAGCGCAGGGCGCGGCCCGTGGCCTTGCCATAGACCCCGTCGCCCGCGTGGGTCGCCGTGGACAGGATACGGTGCGACGACAGCATCCCGTCCTCGGGCGTGCCCGACCAGATCACGTCCTCGCCCAGAAGCTGGCGGTCGGGAAACTCGGCCAGCGTGGCCATGGTGGCGGCGATCACGCCCTGGTTGCCGGTGACGACCGACGCGGGCGAGCGCACCACGATGTCGGGCGCGTAGTAGCGGTGCAGGGTCGCGATGCCGCGATCCTCCCAGATCTCCCGGGTGATCCCGAGGATGTAGTCGGGGAAGTCGGCGAATTTCGGATCGAAGCCCTTCATGGGGTCCATCCTTCGGGGATGCGGGCGGACCGGCGGACCATCAGGGGGCCGTCGATGCGCAGTTTCTGGGGGGTGGCGTCGCCCTCGATCTGGCCGAGCAGCGCGTCCACCGTGGCCGCAACCATGCGGTTCACGGGCTGGCGGATCGTGGTCAGCGCGTAGGCCGGCCAGGCGGCCATCGGCACGTCGTCATAGCCGACGACCGACACATCCTCGGGCACCCGCAGGCCAAGGTCCGACCGCAGCGCGTCCATCACGGCAAAGGCCATGTGGTCGTTGCCCACAAAGATCGCATCCGGGCGGTCGGGGCCGCTGCACAACGCGCGCGCCAGCACCGCTGCGGTGTCGCGGTTGTACATGCCATCGACCATGGCGACCGGGTCCAGCCCCGCCGCCGCCATGGCCTGCCGGAACCCCTCGGCCCGGTCACGGCCGGTGCTGGCGCCCTGCCAGCCCATGATGTGCGCGATGCGGGTATGGCCGCCCGCGATCAGGAACTCGGTCGCCTGCCGCGCGCCCCCCACGTTGTCGCTGGTGATGTCGGTCAGCCGCGCGTCGTCCTGGCCGCGGTTGAAGTTGACGACGGGGATGCCCAGCGCCACCAGCCGCGCGGTCAGGTCGTTCGACATGGCGACCGACGCGGTGATGATCCCGTCCACGCGGTAATCGATCAGGTCCTGCACCACGGCGGGCACCTTGTCGGTCGCGTTCCCGGCCATGAACACCAGGATATGGTAGCCCCGGTCCTGCAACGCATGGGACAGGCGCTCCACCGCCATCGGGTAGAACTGGTTGTCGAGGTAGGCGACCACCAGTCCGATGATCCGCGTCCGGCCCGTGATCATCGCGCGAGCGAGCGGATTTGGCCGATAGCCCAGCTGTTCCGCCGCCGCGCGCACCTTGGCGGCAGTGGCCTTGGAGGCAGAGGCGCCGGGCGTGAACACGCGGCTGACGGCCGACTGGCTGACGCCTGCCAGGCGTGCCACGTCATGGGCCGTCACCTTGGCGGGCGCATCGGTCATTCCGCGGTCCAGCCCCCGTCCACCAGCAGGTGCGTGCCCGTCACCAGCGCGGATGCATCGGACGCCAGGAACACCACCGGACCCATGATGTCCGTCACCTCGCCCACCCGGCCAAGCTTGATCTTGGACAGTATCCACGCGCGGCGGGCGGGGTCCTTCAGGGTCTGCTCGGCCAGGGGCGTGCGGATGAAGGTGGGGCACAGCGTGTTGACGCGGATGCCGTGGGCGCCCCACTCGATCGCCATCGCCTTGGTCATGCCTTCCAGCGCGTGCTTCGTCGCGCAGTAGACCGCGCGGTCCGGCCCGCCCACGTGGCCCATCTGGCTGGATACGTTGATGAGGCTGCCGCGCCGCCCAGCGGCCACCAGCCCCCGCGCCACCTCGCGCGTCAGGAAATAGGCCGCGCGCAGGTTCAGGCCCATCGCGGCGTCATAGTCGGCGGGCGTGGTGTCGAGCGCAGGCGAGTGCCGCGCCAGCCCGGCGCTGTTCACCAGCACGTCGAAGGGGCCCCCCGCGGCCACGGCAGCCGCGGCCGCCTCCACGTCGGTGATGTCGAGCGCCAGCGCCTGCGCCCGGCCCCCCGCGGCGAGGATCGCCTCCCGCACCGCCTCCAGCCCCGCGGCCTGGCGGGCCACCAGCGTGACCTCGGCCCCCGCCTCGGCCAGCGCGGCGGCGGCCGCAAGGCCGATGCCCGACGACGCGCCGGTCACCAGCGCGCGGCGGCCGTCGAGGCGGAAGGACGGGGTGCGCGGCAGGTCCATGCAGGTCAGGTCCCCGGCAGCGCGGGCGGCTCGCGCCGACCCTCGTCGAACGATTCCCAGCCCTCGCCCCCGAACAGGTCGCGGCCCAGCTGGAACAGCACATCGGCCAGGTCCACGAATACGGGATTGTCGGCGATCCGCCCGTCCTCGATCCGCCAGAAGTCCATGTAGGGGATGCGTACGCGCGCGCCCGTAGCCGCTATCCCCATGAAGGGGCCGGAATGCGTCGCCTCGATATGGCCGAAGCACGCCGCCCAGTCGCCGTCGGCGATGAACTGTTCGGTCTTGTACATCCGGTCGGTGAAGGCTGCGCGTAGCGGGCGCTGCCAGTTGCGGCGGAACTCCTCGATCCCCCGCTTCGTGCCCGACCCGCGGTTGCCCCGCCACAGGAAATCCGGCGTGAAGTAGCGGGTCATGTCGGTTTCGCCCGCGGCCAGCCCGTTCTCCATCGCCCGCACGGCGGCGAGGGTGGCGAGGCTCCTCGCCCGGTGCGCTTCGGCGTAGGTCATTCTGCGGCCATCCCATAGCCCACGTTGCGGTGGCCATAGCGGCGGACGCGGATGTTGCACTGTTCGGCGTGGCCCACGAACCCCTCGAGCATGCACAGGCGCGACCCGTACTCGCCCACCAGCGCCGCCGCCTGATCCGTCACGATGCGCTGGTAGCTGTGCGTCTTGAGGAACTTGCCGACCCACAACCCGCCGGTATACCGCGCCGCCTTCCTGGTCGGCAGGGTGTGGTTCGTGCCGATCACCTTGTCCCCGTTCGCCACGTTCGTGCGCGCGCCAAGGAACAGCGCGCCGTAGCTTTGCATGTGGGCCAGATACCAGTCGTCGCGATCCGTCATCACCTGCACATGCTCGTACGCCATGTCGTTCGCCACCTGCAGCATCTCCTCATGCGTGTCGCACAGGATGACATCGCCATAATCGCGCCAGGACACCGACGCGGTATCCGCGGTTGGCAGGATCGCCAGCAGACGGTCCACCTCGGCGAGCGTCCCCTCGGCGAGCTTCCGGGAATTGGTGATCAGGCAGGCCGGGGAGTTGTAGCCATGTTCGGCCTGCCCCAGCAGGTCGGTCGCCACCAGTTCGGCATCCACCGTGTCGTCGGCGATTACCATCGTCTCGGTCGGCCCGGCGAACAGGTCGATGCCGACCCGGCCATACAACTGCCGCTTCGCCTCGGCGACGAACGCATTGCCGGGGCCGACCAGCATGTGGACGGGCTCGATCGTCTGGGTGCCGAGCGCCATCGCGCCCACCGCCTGGATGCCGCCCAGCACATAGATCTCGTGCGCGCCCCCCATCTGCATGGCCGCCACGATGGCCGGATGCGGCTCGCCCTTCACGGGCGGGGCGCTCGCCACGATCCGGGGAACGCCTGCGACCGACGCCGTCAGCACCGACATGTGGGCCGACGCCACCATCGGGAACTTGCCCCCCGGCACGTAGCAGCCGACCGACTGCACGGGGATGTTCCGGTGGCCCAGGATCACGCCGGGCAGCGTTTCCACCTCGACATCCGTCATGCTCGCCCGCTGCGCCTCGGCAAACCGGCGGATCTGGGCTTGGGCAAACCGGATATCCTCCATGTCCCGCGCGCTGACCTTCTGCATCGCCGCCTCGATCTCGGACGGGGTCAGGCGGAACGACGGCGGCGCATAGCCGTCGAACTTCACCGCCAGATCGCGCACGGCGGCATCGCCCCGGGTCTCGATATCAGCGAGAATACCTTCCACCGTTGCGCGGACCTTCGCGTCATCCTCGGCGCGGGCGGCAGCGGGCTTGCCGGATTTCAGGTGCTGGATGGCCATGTCGGGTGCCTTTCGAAGGGATCAGCGCGCGGGCAGGCGCGCGCCGGTGTCAGGGTGGAACAGGTGACAGATATGGGCGGGCACGCGGGCGTGCAGCGTCTGGCCGATCCGCCCCTGGAACGATTTCGCGGCCTTCACCGCAACCAGCGCGCCCCCGGCCTGCACGGTCGCCATCGAGGAATCTCCCAGAAGCTCCATCGTGTAGATCGGCGCGGCGATCTCGCCTTCGCCATCGGAGACGCTCGCGTCCTCGGCCCGGAAGCCCAGCGTCACCGGGCCGTCGGGCGCGGACAGGCCCGGGATGCGGACGTTGTCGGCCAGGAACACGCCGCCCGCGATCCGGCCCTGCATCAGGTTCATCGCCGGACTGCCGATGAAGGCCGCGACGAAGGTGTTGGCAGGCCGGTCGTAGATTTCCAAGGGCGTGCCGACCTGCTGCACCTCGCCCCGGCTCATCACCACCACCCGGTCGGCGAGCGTCATCGCCTCGATCTGGTCGTGAGTGACGTAGATCGTCGTGGTCCGCAGTTCGTGGTGCAGGTTCTTGATCTGGGCGCGGGTGGACACGCGCAGCTTGGCATCCAGGTTCGACAGGGGTTCGTCCATCAGGAACACCTTGGGCTTCCTGACAATCGCCCGCGCCAGCGCCACCCGCTGCCGCTGGCCGCCCGACAGCGCGGCGGGCTTGCGGTCCAGGAATTCGGTCAGTTCCACGGTGGCCGCCGCGCGCATCACCCGCTCGCGATGCTCGCCCTCGGGCACCTTGCGGACCTTCAAGGGGAAGCGGATGTTCTCGTACACGGTCATCGTCGGGTAGAGCCCGTAGGACTGGAACACCATCGCGATGTCGCGGTCCTTGGGTTCGAGGTCGTTCATCCGCCGCCCGCCGATGACGATGTCGCCTTCGCTTGCGTCTTCCAGCCCCGCGATCATCCGCATCGTCGTGGTCTTGCCGCAGCCCGAGGGGCCAAGCAGCACCAGGAACTCGCCATCGCCGATGGTCAGGTCCATGGGCTTCAGCCCCACGAAACTGCCCCAGCGCTTGGACAGGTTGCGCAACTCGATCTCGGCCATGCCCCTACCCCTTCACTGCGCCGGCGGTCAGGCCGCTGACGATCTGCCGCTGGAAGAACAGGACCAGCACGAACAGGGGCGCGGTCGTGGACACGACGGCGGCCACCGCGAACATCACGTTCCCCTTGGTCTGCGTGGTGCCCAGGAAACTCGCCAGCTTCGGCACCATCGTCTGGTTCTCGGTCGACAGAAGCATCGCCGTCACCGCAAAGTCGTTGTAGGCCAGCAGGAAGCTGAACAGCCCCGTGGTGATGACCCCCGGCCACATCACCGGGATGATCACATGCCGGAACGCCTGGAAGCGCGAGCATCCGTCCACCATGGCGCTTTCGTCCAGATCCTTGGGGATGTTGCGGAAGAAGCTCGTCAGCATCCACAGCGTGAAGGGCTGGTTGATCGCCACCAGCACGATGATCGCGGTCGGCAGGTGGCCCCACAGGTTCCACTGGAAGAACGGCAGCAGATACCCCGACACCAGCGTCACCGGCGGCATCGCCCGGAACACGAGTGCCACGATCAGCAGCCAGAACGCATAGCGGTAGGGCGACCGCGACAGCGCATAGCCCCCCAGCGTCCCGAAGGTCAGCGAGATGCAGGTGACGCAGACCACCACGATCAAGGTGTTCAGCGCCGCGCGCCAGAACTCCTCCTGCACCCAGGCGCCCCAGTAGCCCTGCCCGGTGAAGGCGCCCCCCGTTTCCACCTGCGTCAGCGGTCCGGTCAGGGCATTGACCCAGTCGGCCTTGGAGAAGAAGTCCCCTTCCACCTTGAAGCTGCCCCAGAGCGTCCACAGGAACGGGAACGCGGCCACGACCAGCCACAGCACCAGGAACCCGGTCAGCGCGGCCTGCAGGGCGGCGGGGCGACGGTCGGCGATGCGCGTACTCATGCCACCCCCCGCCCGAAGCTGCGCCAGGTCCGCACCAGGACCGGCGACAGCAGCACCACGACCCCCAGGATCGTCAGCACCGACGTGGCCGCGGCCGACGACAGAAGCCGCGTCTCGCCGCCGAGGTCCGAATAGATGAAATAAGACAGCGACTGCGCATGCGCGGCGGCGTTGAAGCTCACGATGGGCTCGAACACCCGGAAATTGTCCATGATCTTGATGAGCGCCATGAACGTGGTCAGCGGCAACAGGTGCGGCAGCACCACGTAGCGGATGCGGTGCCAGCGCGTCGCCCCGTCGATCATCGCCGATTCCAGCGTGTCCTGCGGCACGGTCTGGAGCCCCGCGTAATACACCACGAACGCAAACGGCGCCGACGACCACACGCCATAGACGATCAGCATGGTCCACATCAGCGGCGTGGACGCCAGCACCGACAGGGTCGGGTCCCCCGCCACGGCCTGCAACGCTGCGCCCAGGATGCCGCGCGCGTCCACCATCCAGAACAGGATCAGCGCGCCGACCAGGGGCGTCACGATCATCGGCAACAGCGACACGAAGATCATCGGTCCGCGGAACAGCCGGGGCAGCGCATTCACCGACAGCGCGATGACGAAGCCGAAGGCGATGGACAGGGGCGTGACCAGCGCCGTGTAGGTCAGGGTAAAGGCCAGCGCGCCATAGAACGGCAGGTTCAGCAGCCGGTTCACGAAGTCGCCGATCCCGGTTGACGCGGCCCACTGGGCCCCGATCTCGGACGTCGCCAGGTGGTTGCGGTCGGTGTAGATGCCGAAGCCCACGAACCGGCCCAGGGGTTCGGCCTCGCGCAGGGCGCGGGTCGCCTCCTGGTCCACCATCGTGGTCATGGTGCAGCCGAACACGGTGCAGTTCTCGACCTCGCGCACCACCTGCTCGTGCGGGGCAAAGACCGACTGGATCAGCACCGACAGGATCGGCAGCGCGATGAAGAGCACCATCGCGGTGGCGGACGGCAGGATGAACCACAGGAAGGTGCGGTGCTTCATGGGACCTTCACGCCTTCGGGGTGACGCGCGGGTGCGCCGGGGACGGGCGCGCCGACGGGGACGCCCCTGCAGGGGGGGAAACAGGACCCCGGGCGGCGTGGATGCGGCACCGCCCGGAGGACCGTCAGGCGCGGCTTACTGGATGAAGCCCTTTTCGCGCGCCGCAGCGGTATAGGCCGCCTCGACATCGGCCAGCGTGGTAGCCGCGTCTTCCTTGCCGGTCAGGAAATCGGCGATGTTGTCGCCAAGCGCCGTGTGCAGAAGGCCCATGTAGGGCAGCATCGGATAGGGCTGCGCGCCCATCGCCATCGTCTCCATCACGCCCTGGTTGACCGGCGCGGGCTGGTAGCCCTCGATCATCCACACCGCCTGGCCCATGGTGGTGTCGTTCAGCAGCGCCGGGCTGGTGGCGGTCTTCAGCGCGACAAAGGTCGCCGCCGCATCCTCGTCCGAGATGTTCCTGGCCACCGTCCAGCCGTCCCACCACAGCGTCGTGGCCGGGGTGGTCCCGCCGCCGACCGTCAGGGGGGCGCCGACCATGGTGTTGGTGTGCACCTCGGGCGCAGACCCTTCGGTGTCCATCAGCACGCCCGTGCGCGACCCCCACATGTTCATCAGCGCGACGTTGCCCGCTTCCCACTCGGCCGAGGTCGCGTTGGAATCATGCGTCAGGTAGTCGGGGTTCATGTAGGCGGTCAGCGCCTTCATCATCTCGAGCGCGGCGACGCCTTGAGCGTTGTTCACCGACACGTTCGGCGTGCCGGGTTCGAAGAACGCGCCGCCCATGCCGATGTACATGTTCACGAATTCCTGGGCGAGGTTCCAGCCCGCCGCATAGGCGCCGCCCACCGGGTTCTGCATGATCCCCGCCGCGCGGATCGCCTCGGCCGCGGCCAGAAGCTCTTCATACGTCTTGGGCGGCTCCAGCCCGACCTGTTCCAGAACGTCCTTGCGATAGACCAGATGCTGCGAGTTCGCCATGAAGGCCACCGCCTTCACCTGCCCGTCGATGGTGATGAGCTGCTGCGGCGGGATGTCCTGCCCATAGGCCGCCACCAGGTCGTCCAGCGGCCGGATCACGTCCTCCTTCATCAGCGCCACGATGGACGAGGTCCCGATGATCGCGCTGGTGTATTCCGCCGGGTTGCCCTGCATGCCGGGCAGGTTGATCTTCTGGTGGTCCGCCGTCAGGTTCGTGCTGACCGTCAGGCCCGCACATTCCCCGGCCTTGGCCGCGACCGACTGGATCGCCGGAAACTCGTTGCCCACGATCGACACCCGGCCCGCGGCCACGCCGCAATCGGCGGCCAGCGCGATGGTCGGGGTCAGCGCGGTGGCGCCCAAGAGCGCCGAAAGGGCAAGGCCCCTTACGGAAATGGTCATGCGTCGTCTCCCTGTGTGGACCCCGCCCCGTGTGGCGGGAATCGCCCCTGTGCCGGGGCATGTGGCGCAGGGTCGCGCTCATTGCATTCGTATGCAAGATTTTTCTTGAAGCCCGCCGCGCTCCGTCCCAAGGATGCCCGCACGGGACGGCGCACGAGGAAGGAACAGCGATGCTGAGTGAAGGTTTCGACGCCGGGGCCTCCCCGCCGGGCGCGCTGCGCGCCCAGATGGCAACCGCCCTGTCCGCGCTGGCCGAAGCCCCGATGGACGACCTCGCCGATGCGCTGAACCACCTGGCGGCGCCCGACTGCACCTGGCGCGCGGCCTGCCAGATGGACGCGGCCGCGGGCAATGCGGCAGCACTTGCCCGCATCTGGCACCCGCTCAAGACCGCCCTGCCCGACCTCGAACGGCGCGACACGATCCGGGTCGCGGGCGTGTATCAGGGCCGAACCTATGTCGCCGCGACAGGCCATTACTGCGGCACCATGCGGGGCGACTGGCTGGGCATCCCGGCCACCGGGCGCACGGTCAATGTCCGCTACGGCGAGGTCTGGCAGATCGGCCCGGACGGGCGCGCGGTGCAGGCGAACCTGTTGTGGGACGTGCTGGACGTGATGCGGCAGGCAGGGGTCTGGCCGCTTGGCCCGTCCCTGGGGGTCGAAGGCGCCTGGCCCGGTCCGTTCACCGCCGACGGGGTCCGCATGGCCCCGTCCGACCCCGATGAAAGCCGCGCCAGCATCGAGCAGACGCTGGCCATGCACCGCACGCTCGCCGAACACGACGACCGCGCGAACCTCTCGCGCGACAGCCTGATCGCCATGCCCCAGCGCGACCACTGGCATCCCCGGATGATGTGGTACGGCCCCGCGGGCATCGGCACCACGCGCGGCCTCGACGGATTCGTGGACGGCCACCAGCTGCCCTTCCGCATCGCGTTCCACCGGCCACAAGGAACGTTCGAGGAAGTGACGGCCGAGCGCAACCGCCACGGCGCCGGCCACTACATCCGCATCGGCGACGGTCCCTATTCCGTCACCGGCGGCTGGCCGTCCGTCTATGCGGTGCACGCAGGCGGCGGGTTCTGCGGCATGCCGCCCACGGGCCGCCCGGTGTTCATGCGGGTGATGGACTTCTACCTGCACCACGAGGGGCTGATCCGCGAGAACTGGGTTCCCCTCGACATGCTGGACCTGTTCCGCCAGATGGGCGTGGACCTGATGGCGCGGATGGCCGAGGTGCGTCGATAACCCAAAGTCCAATCCCGGCGAACTCGGGCCTAGCCAGCAGTCTTGTCAGCTACTCCGCGTTTTGCCGCTGCCCTGACAATTGCCCCTTCGACCCTTGCCTTCATGAAGTCATCGAACCCTTTGGCCTGCTTTAGGATGCGGTCGCCCTTCGGACCGAATGCCTCTGCCGAGCGCTTGAGGTAGGAGTAGAACGTCCAACTTCGATAGTCGTCTGTCAGGTTTTCCTTCTTCCTGCGGCTGAAACGCTGCGAGAACAGCGAGAAATCGAAGCCGCTAATCATTTGCCCGACATCCATCGCCGGGTTTGCCTCGACGTGCCGCCACCCGTCCCTGTTTGCTGCTCCCGCAACCTTCGCGAAGAACCGGGAGATTGTGCTGTCGCGCACATAGACGCGGTGCCCATCGTAGCGGAAGCCAAGGTACTCAAAGCCGTTCTTGGCTGGTTCGTCCGGGCGCTGCGGGAGGTGGCGGAAGCTCAGCGCCCCAGCCCTCCGCTCAAACTGTGCCACACAGGTCTTGCTGTCCTTGATCCGCAACTCGGGGCCGTGGTTCCGCATCTCCGCTGTGGCGAACCCAATGGCGGCGCTTGCCTCGCTTGCGCCCCCCGGAAGGATCAGGAGGATGTCGTCAGAGTAGCGCATGTAGCGCCCGCCCCGGGAGCGGGCGTAGCCCGCCATGACCACGTCAAAGTCCAGCAGGTAGAAGTTGGCGATGAGGTCTGAGATTGGCGCGCCCTGTGGCACGCCGTGGGGGAGGTCGTTTTTCTGGATGATGGACGGGAGCGCCGGGTCACCGCCGCATATCTTGGCCCGGAAATCGGCATTGGAGCAAAGCTGCTTGGGCATGTCGCGGTAGGGCCGCAGGAAGCCGTCGATCATCTGACCATTCCGCTCCCGGAGGCCGAAGTAGCCCAACCGCCGGTACGTGGTCCGCTGGTCAACGAAGTGGTACCGGGTGATGTTCTTGAAGATGGCATAGTGGTCGGGCGGAAGCTGTGCCACGCCCAGCAGTTCGCACCAGATTTGCTTGATGCGGCGGTGGTCTAGGTTCTCAAACTACTTACTGATGTCGAGGGCGACAGCAACGCAGTCGCTCAGCCGGTCGATCTCATCAAAGGCATCCTTGGCGAAGTCGATGTTGCACTTCCCGCCGCCCCGTCCCCGCTTGGAAACTTGGCGATAGGCAATCGGGCAACCCTCAATGCCCAAGGCGCGCAACCTCGCCTCATACAGGCGCGACAGCTTCCGCCGGTATAATGCGAAGATGTAGGCATCGCGCCGCGCGCCGTACCGTATCGGGCGTGTCTTCTTTTCAGGCTTCACGGCGTCCGCAGAGCGGTAGGGCTGCCATGACTCCTCATAGAGGAAGAACGGGTAGAACGAATTGGCTGCCACACGCTCGGGGGAAGTCACAAGGCGGCGGATTTCCCGCAGCGAGAGGGGCGCGTCAAAGTGGGGGTAGTGCTTCAGGTCCTTGGCGGAGAAGTCGAACTCGTCTTCCATGGCCCTCCACGAGTGGGGGCGGAGCATTGGGCCAACGCACTGACCCTTGGCATCTCCGCCCCCGCTGTTCTGCGGTGTGCGTTCGTCTTCGACGTGGTCGTGTACACTGTAGCGCACCTGGCAGCGTGGTGTTGCCGGATTGCCGCAAAGCAGCCCGCGTGGCTGGCGAGAGGAGCCCAAACGATGGAACTCGCGATCTGCACCGGCCCGGAAGTTGGCCTTGACAGTCTAAACACGTAACTGGCGCCCGCCCTTCTGGGCACCATACCATGGATATGGGGTCGGTCGCGGCGATGCACAAGACCCGCGATGTTCATTTTGTGTTCCCGTGAAGCCACCCCTTTGGGATTAACTTGTCTGGTCTCCCAAAACACAGGCGCCAGGGCCGCTCAGGCGGCTGAGGGGCGCCGGATCAGGGGCGCGGCCGCGATCACCATCGGGTGCAGCCCCGGATCGCCCGCCGCCACCCGCGCCAGCAGCGCCGCCCGCATCCGGGGGTCCCAGTAGTCGCTGATATGCTGGGCCACGCCCGCCACCGGCTCGTCCCCCGGACGTACCGCCAGGTTCGCGGCGATCTGGTTCGCCATGCGGATCAGCTTGTCATCCGACATGGGGCACCGTTCCCGTCACCCGGTCGCTGTGCGTCCACAGGTCGAACCGGCCGTCCCGCACCGACGTCACCAGCGTGATCCCCAGCCGGTCGGCCAGGTCCACCGCCGCCGCCGTGGGGGCGGACGCCGCGATCAGCATCGGCGCCCCCAGCCGCGCCACCTTCTGCACCAGGTCGATGGACACGCGGCTGGTCATCACCACGGCACCTGCCCCGGGGTCCACGCCCGCGCGCAACACCCAGCCTGCCAGCTTGTCGAGCGCATTGTGCCGCCCCACGTCCTCGCGCACCGCCGCCATGTGGTCGCCGGTCCAGAACCCCGCGGCATGGGTGGCCCGGGTCGCATCATGCAGGGGCTGCCCGCCCCGCAGCGCGGCAAAGGCCACCAGCACCTGATCGCAGGTCATCCGCAGAGCCGACGGCGCGACCGGATCGGGCACCGCCAGCGCCGCCTCGATCGAGTCGATCCCGCACAGCCCGCAGCCCACCGGCCCGGCCATCCGCCGCCGCCGCGCCGCCAGCCGGTCGGCGGCGGCATCGGACAGCCAGACCTGCACGTCGATCCCCTCGCCCGCCGCGACGACGTCCACCGACCGGATGTCAGCGGGCCGCGCCAGCCCCTCGGTCGTGGCGAAACCCACCGCGAAGTCCTGAAGGTCCGCAGGGGTCGCCATCATCACCGCCTGCGTGCTGCCGTTGAACGACAGCGCCACCGCCACCTCCTCGGCCAGCACCCGCGCCCCCGCCACCGGGCCATCCGCCCCGAAGGTCAGGCGCGGCAAGGGGCGGACCGCGTCGGTCATTCCGCCGCCGGCAGGATGCGCCGCGCCGCCTCGGCCTGCGCGGCATAGGTGCGCTGCCACTCCGACGGCCCGTTCGACGGGGACACCTGCACCGCCGTCACCTTGTATTCCGGGCAGTTCGTCGCCCAGTCGGAATGGTCGGTGGTGATGACGTTCGCCTGTGTCTCGGGGTGGTGGAAGGTGGTGTAGACCACTCCCGGGCTGACCCGGTCGGTGATCTGCGCGCGCAGGCTCGTCTCGCCCGACCGCGAGGCCAGACGCACCCAGTCGCCATCCCGCACGCCGCGGGTTTCGGCGTCATGGGGGTGGATCTCCAGCACATCCTGGTCATGCCAGACGGTATTCGCCGTGCGCCGCGTCTGCGCACCCACGTTGTACTGCGACAGGATGCGGCCCGTGGTCAGCAGCAGCGGGAAGCGCGGACCCGTCCGCTCCTCGGTCGCGACATAGTCGGTGCGGATGAACCGCCCCTTGCCGCGC
>DBBA01000024.1 GCA_002291955.1 Rhodobacteraceae bacterium UBA996
GCCGCCCCCGGCCCGTCCGACAGCGCCCCCGCGGCGCCGCGGCTCGTGCTGGTCACCGGGCCGTCCGGGGCGGGCCGCACCACCGCGATCAACGCGCTCGAGGACCTGGGGTTCGAGGTCATCCAGAACCTGCCCCTGTCGCTTCTGTCCCGGCTTCTCGACGGTCCGCCCATCGACCGCCCGCTGGCGCTCGGCCTCGACACCCGCAACCGCGACTTCTCGACCGGCGCGCTGATCGCCGCCATCGACCGCATGGCGGGCGACCGCGGGGCCGAGGTGCTGTATCTGGACTGCCGCCCCGAGGTGCTGGAACGGCGCTATTCCGAAACCCGCCGCCGCCACCCGCTGGCCCCGGACGAGACCCCCGAAACCGGCATCGCCCGCGAGGCCGACCTGCTCGTGCCCGTGCGCGCCCGCGCCGACGTGCTGATCGACACGTCCGAGATGACGCCCCACGACCTGCGGGCCGAGATCGCCCACTGGTTCGCCGTGTCGGGAGCCGGGCGGCTGGCCGTGTCGCTGCAATCCTTCAGCTACAAGCGCGGCCTGCCGCGGGGGCTCGACATGGTGTTCGACATGCGGTTCCTGCGCAATCCCTACTGGGACAGGGACCTGCGGCCCCACACGGGCCTTGATCCCGCCGTCGCGGCCCATGTGGCCGGCGATCCGCGCTTCGACCCGGTCATGGCGCAGCTGGCGGGCCTCCTGGAATTCCTGCTTCCGGCCTATGTGGACGAGGGCAAGTCGCACCTTGCCGTCGGCTTCGGCTGCACCGGCGGTCGTCACCGGTCGGTCGCGGTGGCGGAACATCTGGCAAACCGCCTTGCGCAGGCGGGCTGGCAGGTGTCAACTCGCCACCGGGAACTGGAGCGCGACACGGCGGCCCCGCGGCCGTCCTCCCCCGCGTCGGATCGGAACGGACCACCCGCGTGATCGGGATTGTCATCGTCGCCCACGGGGGCCTCGCGCGGGAATATCTTTCCGCCGTCGAACATGTGGTCGGCCGCCAGCCGGGCATGGTGGCCGTCACCATCGAACCCGACCACGACCGCGACCTGAAGCAGCAGGAAATCTGCGCCGCCGCCGATGCAGTCGATGCCGGCGACGGGGTGGTGGTGGTGACCGACATGTTCGGCGGCTCGCCGTCGAACCTGTCCCTGCGCGCCTGCCGCCCCCTGAACCGCAAGATCGTCTACGGCGCGAACCTGCCCCTGCTCATCAAGCTGGCCAAGTCGCGCCACCTGCCCGTGGCCACCGCCGTGGCCGAGGCCGCAGCGGCCGGGCGGAAGTATATTGACAGCTATGACGGCTGACGTCACGCCAGACCCATGAACGCTTCTGTCCTGCGCCGCCTGAAGATCGTGAACGAAAAGGGCCTGCACGCCCGCGCCTCGGCGAAGTTCGTCGAGGTGGTCGAGGCGTTCGATGCCCGCGCCACCGTCCGCCGCGACGGGCAGGACGCATCGGGCGACAGCATCATGGGCCTTCTGATGCTGGCCGCTGCCCGCGGCAGCACGATCGAGGTGGTGACGACCGGACCGCAGGCCAGCGAACTTGCCGACGCGCTGGAGCGGCTGGTCGCCGACCGCTTCGGCGAACCGGTCTGAGCGCGCCGGTGCTGGATGACCGGCAGCGGCGGGCCACGGCCCCGGCCCCTGCGGGCCGCCCGGACACGGGCGCCGCGCCCCCCGCCACGCCCTATGACAAGCGCAAGCTCAGCTACGCGGGCACGTTCCCCAATCCCTGGCAGGCGGGGATGATCCGCTCGCTGGAATGGGCCACCGGCAAGCTGACGCTGTTGCGGATGATCCGCCGGTTCGAGGCGATGGGCGTGCCCCAGGGGCAGGCCTTCTGGGCGCAGGCGCTGGCGGTGATGGGCATCCGGATCGAGACCCAGCCCGACGAGATCGCCCGCATCCCCCGCGACGGCCCGCTGATCGTGGTCGCGAACCATCCGCACGGGCTGGTGGACGGCATGGTGCTGGCCGCGCTGATCGGGCAGGTCCGGCAGGACTACAAGATCCTGACCCGGTCGCTGCTGACCGAGGTGGACGAGATCCGGCAGTTCATGATCCCCGTGCCCTTCCCGCACGAGGACGACGCGCAGGAACGCAGTCTCGACATGCGGCGGCAGGCGATGGCGCATCTGGCCGCAGGGGGCGTGGTCGCGCTGTTCCCGTCGGGCGCGGTCGCGTCGAGCGATACGCTGATGGGACCCGCGGTGGAACGCCCCTGGAACCCGTTCACCGCCAAGATGATCCAGCGGTCCGGGGCGACCGTCCTGCCAGTGCGGTTCCCGGGCCAGAACAGCCGCGCCTACCAGATCGCCGCGCGCCTGTCGGCGACCGTGCGGCAGGGGCTGCTGCTGCACGAGGTGGTGCATGCCACAGGTCGCCCGCAGGCCCCGGTGGTGGGCCAGCCGATCCCGCCCGGCGACCTGCGCGCCTGGGCCAACGACCCGCGCGGCCTGATGGTCTGGCTGCGCGACACGACGCTGGCGCTGGGTCCGGGCTGAGGCACCGCAGAAGGCCGCTGGCTGCGGCGGAGGTGGGGCGGAGGCGG
>DBBA01000297.1:0-270 GCA_002291955.1 Rhodobacteraceae bacterium UBA996
CGCCTCGGTCGCGGCCGCGCCCAGGGCGGCCTCCCGGACGGACGCCGCGCCCGCGTCCTGCGCCCGGACCGGCGGCAGCGTGGCCGCGACGGCCACCCCGACCGCAAGCCCAAGGACGCGGACCGATGTCATCACACGATCAGGCTCCGGCCCGTCATCTCGGGCGGCAAGGGCAGTCCCATCAGCGCAAGGACCGTCGGCGCGACATCGGCCAGACGCCCGCCCTCCCGCAGCCCGGCCCCGGACGGCCCGCCCACCAGGATCACCGGC
>DBBA01000297.1:599-11902 GCA_002291955.1 Rhodobacteraceae bacterium UBA996
CCCGCCCACCAGGATCACCGGCACCGGGTTCGTCGTGTGCGCGGTATGCGGCCCGCCCGTCACCGGATCGACCATCACCTCGCAGTTGCCGTGGTCGGCAATCACCAGCATCGCGCCGCCCGCCGCCTCCAGTGCTGCCAGCGCGGCGCCGATCCCGGCATCCACTGCCTCGCAGGCGGCAATCGCTGCGGGCAGGCTTCCCGTGTGCCCCACCATGTCCGGATTGGCGTAATTCACCACGATCAGGTCGTAGCCCTCGCCGATGGCGCCCGCCAGCCGCCCGGTCACCTGCGCCGCACTCATCTCGGGCTGCAGGTCATAGGTCGCGACCTTGGGGGACGGCGCCATGAACCGGTCCTCGCCTGGCTCGGGCGCCTCCTTGCCGCCGTTCAGGAAGAAGGTGACATGCGGGTACTTCTCGGTCTCGGCCAGCCGGAACTGCCGCTTGCCCTGCGCCGCCACCCAGGCCCCCAGCGTGTTCACCACCCGCTTCTTCGGGAACACCGCCGTCATGTAGCCCATGTGCACGTCGGAATAGTCCACCATGCCCAGGTACGCCGCCAGCCGCGGCCGCGCGCCGGTGTCAAAGGCCGCGAACCCCGGATCGCCCAGCGCCGCGGTGATCTCGCGCGCGCGGTCGGCGCGAAAGTTCAGGACAAACACCCCGTCCCCGTCGCCGATGCCCGCGAAATCGCCGATCACGGTCGGCGCCATGAACTCGTCCGTCTCGCCCCGCCCGTGCGCCGCCGCAATCGCGGCCGCCGCATCCGGCGCGCGCGCCCCCTCGCCCCGCACCATCGCGGCAAAGGCCCGGCCCACCCGGTCCCAGCGGTTGTCGCGGTCCATCGCCCAGTAGCGCCCGATCACCGTGGCCACCGCCACGCCCGGCGGCAGCCCCGCCTCCAGCGTGGCCAGGAACCCCGGCGCCGACGTGGGCGCCACGTCCCGCCCGTCGGTGATCGCGTGGATGGCAACCGGGACGCCCGCGTCCGCCACCGCCCGCGCGGCGGCGAGGATGTGCGACATATGCCCGTGCACGCCGCCGTCCGATACCACACCCACCAGATGCGCGGTCCCGCCCGAAGCCTTTACCCGCGCCACGAAATCCACCAGCGCCGCCTCGCGCGCGAACGACCCCTCCTCGATCGCCAGATCGATCTGGCCCAGGTCCATCGCCACGACGCGCCCCGCGCCGATGTTCATGTGCCCGACCTCGGAATTGCCCATCTGCCCGCGCGGCAGACCGACGTCGGGCCCGTGCGTGACCAGCGTGGCGTGGGGGCACCCCGCCCAGATGCGGTCAAAGGCCGGGGTCCGCGCCAGATGCGGGGCGTTCGCCGCCGTCCCGGCGCTCAGGCCCCACCCGTCGAGGATCATCAGGACGACAGGTTTCGGCACGGTCATCGCGGGGCCTCCGGGGTCACTCCCGGCGTTCTACGCCCGGCCTCGGCCCGGCACAACGGCCCCCCCGGCACCCTTCCCCCCGGCGTCCCTCCCGGCGCCCGCGGCTCAGATCGCCAGCCGCCCCGACCGCCCCGTCCGCTCCATCTCCCACGCGGCAGTCCAGTCGGCGGCCCGCCGCTCCAGCACCAGATAGTTGCGCTCGGCCACATAGCGCCCGCGCACGCCCGGAATGCGCCGGATGCGGATCGGATGGCCCGGCAGGGGACTGTCCCCGAGCGACGCCAGCCACCCCAGGAACACCGCCCAGGCCCGCGGCGGCGGCCGGTGCGAGATGCCGGACGCCACCAGCTGATGCAGCATCCCGCCCCCCGACAACGCCATCTCGGCCCGCGTCGCCAGATGGATCTCGCCCGACAGGGCGGTGACGGCCTGCCCCGGCGCCTCGCCCATCGCCGCGACGGCCGCCAGCATCCGCCGCCACTCGGCCCGGTGCGCCCGGCTCTGCCACTGGTCGCGCAGGTCGTCCTCGTACTTCTGCATCCGCGGCACGGCGACCATCAGCGCCTCGAGGACCGACAGCCGCGGCCCCAGGAGCGGCACCGACGACAGAAGCAGCGTCCGCCCCGGCGCCGCCTCGCCCGTCACACCATCCACCAGTGCCCAGCCACCGGGCCCCATCACGTTGCGCCGCCCGCGCTCGCCGCGCAGGTCGGGGGCCACCAGCCGCATCCCGGGCGCCGCGACCTTCCAGCCCAGATGCGCGCCCTGCGGATCGGCGAACCGGGGCGGCAGGTCGCCCGCCACGCAGGCGTGCTGGAACAGCAGGTACATCTCGCGCGCGACGGCAAAGATCACCTGACCCACGGCGGACTGCGTGCGCGACGCCTTCAGGGACCCCCAGCCATCGCAGATGTCGTGGTCGTCCCAGACCATGAGCGACGGCACCCGCGCGGCCAGTTGCGCGAGCTGCGGTGCCGCGGCCAGCGCGATGTAGCGCTCGGCGAAACGCGCCCGCAGGTGCGCCCGCAGGTCGGCCAGGGCTTCGGGCGCGGGGTCGTCGGGCACCCGGTCAGGCCAGTCCCCGGTCAAGGGATGCCCGTGCGTCGCCTCGTCGGCATAGACCTGATCGCCCCCGTGGACCAGCAGCGCGAACGGCGCCCGCCCGTGCTCGGCCGCCAGCCGCCCCCACATGGCGTTGCGCTCGGACCCCTCGCGGTCCATGTCGCCGGTTTCCTCGCCATTGCAGGACACATAGGCCAGCCGCAGGTCACGGGTCAGGTCCGACGCCACGGGATAGACCGCGCCCCCCCAAGCATAGGACGACGGCCGATCCGAAGGCAGGGTGAACCGCACGCGCCAGACCGTGTGGCCCGGCACCTTGGCCAGCGGCACCGGCGCGACCGGTCCCGCGCCCGCATCCAGGGGCCCAGGCACGGCATCGCCCGCCGCGATGAACAGCGCGGCGAGATGCAGGACTCCGTCCCGGATGTCGTCAAGAAACAGGATGGGCCCGAGGATCGGCGCGCAAGGCGGATAGTGGTCAGACATGGCCCGTCCGCACATATGCCGGGCCGCCCCGCCTGCAACCCCGCCGCGCCGCAGCGCGGCAAAAGACCGCCTGCCCCTTCATCCTGTTACAAGTATCCCGGGGGGACCGAGGCTTCAGCCTCGCCGGGGGGCAGAGCCCCCGCCTTCACCCGAGGCACAAGCCGAGGGCAGCGGCGCCGCCTGCCCTAAAGGCTCGCCTCCAGCGCCGCGATCACCGCGTCGCCCATCGCCTGCGTGGTCGCGGGCCTGGCCGCATCGCCCTTCTGCATCAGGTCGGCGGTGCGCACGCCATCGGCCAGGACCTTCTCGACCGCGCGCTCCACCCGCGCGGCCTCGTCGCCCAGTCCGAAGGAATAGCGCAGCGCCATGGCGAAGCTCAGGATGCAGGCGCAGGGGTTGGCGATGCCCTGCCCCGCGATGTCGGGGGCCGAACCATGCACGGGTTCGTACAGCGCCTTCGGCCGCCCGTTCGCCATGGGCGCCCCCAGGGATGCCGACGGCAGCATCCCCAACGACCCCGTCAGCATCGCGGCCAGGTCCGACAGCAGGTCGCCGAACAGGTTGTCGGTCACGATCACGTCGAACTGCTTGGGCCAGCGGGTCAGCTGCATCGCGCCCGCATCCGCGTACATGTGCGACAACTCCACATCCGCATACTCGGCCTTGTGCACCTCGGTCACGACCTCGCGCCACAGCACGCCCGATTCCATGACGTTGGCCTTTTCCATGGAACAGACCTTGTTCCCGCGCTTGCGGGCGAGTTCGAAGGCCGACCGCGCCACGCGGGCGATCTCGCCTTCGGTGTAGCGCTGGGTGTTGATCCCCACGCGCTCGTTGCCTTCCCGGATGATCCCGCGCGGCTCGCCGAAATAGACGCCCGACGTCAGTTCCCGCACGATCAGGATGTCCAGCCCCGCCACGATCTCGCGCTTGAGCGACGAGAAATCGGCCAGCGCGTCGAAGCATTGGGCCGGGCGCAGGTTCGCGTACAGGTCCATCTCCTTGCGCAGGCGCAGCAGGCCCCGCTCGGGCTTCAGGCTGAAATCGAGGCTGTCGTACTTCGGCCCGCCCACGGCGCCCAGCAGCACCGCATCGGCGGCCTGTGCCTTCGCCATGGTCGCATCCGTCAGCGGCACGCCATGCGCGTCATAAGCGCAGCCGCCCACCAGATCCTCGGACACGTCGAAGCGCAGGCCCCGGCGGGTGCCCATCCAGTCGATGATGCGGGTGACCTCGGCCATCACCTCGGGGCCGATGCCGTCGCCGGCAAGGATCAGAAGACTGGGGTTCGACATGGGGACCGGCCTTTTCGCGGGAAGGATCGCGGCGGGCGTAGCCCTGCCCGCGCGCGGGGTCAAGAAAGCGCGGGCGCGCGCGGGACGCCCGGAAACGCGGCAAGACCCGCGGGCCTGACCGCAGGGGCGCCCGCGCCGGGACCAGCCAGGCGCCCGCCCCCTTGCAGCGGGCGCCACGCCCGGTATCAGCACGGTCAGTTGGCACGGCCAAGTAGCACGGGCAGTCAGCACGGGTGGGGTGCGGATGGACGGACTTCTCGACCTCGCACTCGCGAACCTGACCTCGCCCGCCATCCTGTGCTTCGCGCTGGGGCTCGCGGCGGCGCTGGCCCGGTCGGACCTGTCGGTACCGGAAGCGGCGGCCAAGGCCCTGTCGCTGTATCTGCTGTTCGCCATCGGCTTCAAGGGCGGCACGGGCGTGGCCGCGCACGGGCTGGACGCGCGGCTGGTGGGCGCACTTCTGGCGGGGGTGGCGCTGTCGGCTGCCATCCCGCTGGTGGCCTTCGCCTACCTGCGCGCGATCAGCCGGCTGGACCAGACCGATGCGGCGGCGGTAGCGGCGCATTACGGGTCGATCTCCATCGTCACCTTCGTGGCAGGCACGACAACCGTGCAGGCGGCGGGGATGCTGGCCGAGCCCTACATGGTCGCCGTGGCGGCGGCGATGGAGGCGCCCGCGATCCTGACCGCGCTGTGGCTGGCGCATCGCGGCCGCGGCCCCGGCCCGGGGGACGAGGGCGGCACCAGCCTGATGCGCGAGGTGATACTGAACGGATCCATCGTGCTGCTGGTCGGGGCTTTTGCCATCGGCTGGATCACCGGCGCAGATGGCCTTGCGCGGATCGACAGCTTCATCGTGGCCCCGTTCCAGGGCGTCCTGTGCCTGTTCCTTTTGGACATGGGGCTGGTCGCCGGCCGCGGCCTGCGCGGCAGCCGCGGCGCCGTCACCGCGCCGCTCGTTCTGTTCGGGCTGACGATGCCGCTGGTCGGCGCGGGCCTGGGCCTGGGCGCGGGCCTGCTCGTGGGGCTGTCGCCCGGGGGCGTCGCGCTGATGATGGTGCTCGCGGCCTCCGCCAGCTACATCGCCGTGCCCGCCGCTATGCGCGTGGCCCTGCCCGACGCCAACCCCGCCATCTATCTGACGCTGTCGCTCGGCGTCACCTTCCCGTTCAACCTGACCCTGGGCCTGCCGCTGTACCTCGCGGTGGCCGCCACGGTCACCGGCCCCTGAAGCAGAGACCGCAGCCCATGCAGACCCACCACGCCAAGCGCGTCGAGATCATCATCGAGGCCCCGATGGAGGGGCGGCTGACCCGTGCCCTTGTCAAGGCCGGGGTGACCGGGTTCACCGTTCTGCCGGTCCTCGGCGGGTCGGGCCGGTCCGGGGAATGGAGCCGCGAAGGCCAGGTCGGCCGGGCGGGCGGCATGGTCGCGGTCGTCTGCCTGATCCGCCCCGACCGGCTGGACGGCCTGCTGGAAGCGGCCTTTGCCGTGGTCGATCGCCATATCGGCGTGGTCAGCGTGACCGACTGCGAGATCCTGCGCGCCGAACGGTTCTGAGGGGCGCGGGGCGTGGCGGCGGGGGCTCCGCCCCCGAACCCCCCGGGGTACTTCGGAGAGGATGAAGGAAGCCAGGGCGGCAAGGGGGGGGCGGGAGGGGGCCCCCGGCGGACCTAGGGACCGGGCGTTCCGGTTGCAGCGGCGGCCGCTTCGGCGTGGGCTGCCACGCCGCCAGGACCCGGCAGTTGCGGGACATCGACATCCACCCAGACCAGACGGTGGCGCGAGGCATCCGCGACGACCTCGGCCAGCGGGTCCCCGGGTCCGGGCCACAGCACGCCCGACCCGGCGACCGTCAGCCGGGCGTCGGGCAGGATGTAGCTGACCCGCAGGTTGCCCGGCCCGTCCGGAAAGCTCGCCGTGTCGCGCGCCGGGTCGCCCCGGTGCGCAGGGTCGGCGGCGGCCGCCGCCCCGGCCGAGACCGGCCCGGGATCGGACAACCGCGGATCGGCCAGCAGCGACGCCACCGCGTCATGCCGGCCGTCGCCGTCCACGGGGTCGATGTTGGCCACGCCCATCACCACGACGGCGCCCTGCGGCGCAGACCAGGGCAGCGCCCCGTCCAGATAGGCCCGCCACATCAGCGCCTCGTCCCCGCCGCGGCGCAGGTTCCGCTCGGCCGGACCATCCGGGATCGGCGGCGCCCCGTGCCAGAGCAGGAGGTGCAGCGCGCCACCATCGGGCAGGGCCACGGCCACGTCCCAATGCGCGACCGATGACAGCCGCTGCACCGCGCGCACGTCGGCCGCCATGCCCTCGGGCAGCGCGGCCCCCGGCAGGTCGGCCCACAGGAGCGCCGACAGGTCCGTCACCCGCAGGACCGGCAGGCGCGACAGCACCGCCATGCCCCCGGCCCCGGCAAAGGCCCCCCAGCCCTGCGCATCCGCGTGGCGCGCCACGCGCCCGTCGCCGTCCAGGTCCAGACCCGTGGCCATGCCCGCATTCGGCCGCAGCGCGACGCGATGGGGATACGCCGCGCCCCCCGCCCGCAGCACCTCGGCCAGCGCCTCCAGCGCCGTGCCACGCAGGTCCCAATCGATCCCCTGCAGGACCAGCACATCCGCATCCGCCGCCGCGACCACCGCCGCCACGGCCGCCACCTGCGGATCATCCCCCGACAGGAGGTCGGCCAGCATCAGCCCGGGGCCCGCCCGGCCCACTTCGGTGTGAAAGGTCGCAAGACGCAACGGATCGGCGTCAGCCGCGGTGGCCGCGACCGCAGCCCACAGCGCACCGATCAGGCGGTCGCGTAGTCGTCCGCGCCAAAGGCCGCCTCGCGCTGCCGCTTGGCCGAGATCAGGCTGGCGATGCGCTGCATCGCGATCCCGCGCATGAACAGGCTTGCCGGAAGGAACGCCCACGCCGCCACCGTCCAGATCATCGTGTGCGGGTTGTCCAGCGTCACCGTGCCGAACAGGAACGTCGCCACCTTGACCACCGCCGGCGCAAGGAATGGCAGCAGGAACCCTAATGCCACGTTAACGCGGGCCTCCTTCTCGAGCCGCCGCACCACGTCGCCGCCCGCCGTCGGATCAAAGGTCGGCAGGTTCACCCAGACGTTGAAGCTGCCGCGCCGCAACGGCCAGCCCAGAAGCCGCACCTGCACCACGAACACCACCAGCGCCAGGGCCGCCACAAGATAGGCCACCGCCGCCGCATCGCGGACCAGCACGACATGGCTCCACGCCGTCGTCTCGGGCAGCATCAGCACCACCAGCCGCACCGGGCTATAGGGGAAATCCAGCGCCGCGCCCGCCATTGATCCCGCCGACGCGAACAGGTCCGACACCACCGACGGCGCTTCCTGGCCCTGCACCATCAGCGCCATGACCGCCACCATCGCGAACAGCGCGGCAAAGCGGATACGGTTGAACGGCGGCGCGTCGCGGAACTCGACCAGGCCGGGGTAGACGCTGGCATACTCGAAGATCACCAGCGCCGCGCCAAAGATTGCCACGAAGGCCACGATCTGGGTGCTGTCGTTCGACACGCCCGGCAGCATCAGCGCCGGCGTGGCGATCAGCAGGATCACGAGGAACGCCCGCACAAGGGCCCCGGTCAGGCGCCGCATCCCATGCGCCCCCGCTGCCGATCTGCCGCCCCTAGCCCCGTCTGATCCGTCCCCACGACAGTCCGCCCCGATCCGATCCCACATCTGCCACCAAGCCCCAGCATTGGGGCGAATCTGTGGAGGAATGCGGCCAGCATTGGATCAGCGCCGCGGGCGACCGCCCATGCCCGGGGCTGCGTCCCGCCTATGCCCAGGGCTGCGCCAGGCGCGCCCGCGCCTCGAACGCGTCGATGGCGGCGGCCTTCTCCAGCGTCAGGCCGATGTCGTCCAGCCCGTTCAGCAGGCAGTGCTTGCGGAACGGATCGATGTCGAAGGTGAACACCGTCCCGTCCGACGTGCTGACCGTCTGCGCCGCCAGGTCCACCGTGATGCGGGCATTGGCGCCCTTGCGCGCCTCGTCCATCAGCACGTCCACCTGCGCCTGCGGCAGGGTGATCGGCAGGATGCCGTTCTTGAAGCAGTTGCCGTGGAAGATGTCGGCGAACGAGGTCGAGATCACGCAGCGGATGCCGAAGTCCAGCAGCGCCCAGGGCGCATGCTCGCGCGAAGACCCGCAGCCGAAGTTGTCCCCCGCCACAAGGATTTCCGCCTGGCGATAGGCAGGCTGATTCAGCACGAAATCCGCGATCTCGTTGCCCTGCCGGTCATAGCGCATCTCGTCGAACAGGTTCTTGCCCAGTCCCGACCGCTGGATGGTCTTCAGGAACTGCTTGGGAATGATCATGTCCGTGTCGATGTTGACCAGCGGCATGGGCGCCGCAACGCCGGTAAGGGTGGTGAAGGGGGGCATGGGACGGGTCCTTTCGCCTAGGCGATGACTGACATTTCAAGTCCGGTCCCGTCGCGCGACGGAACCGGCGGATAGGCGACATGCGCGCCACGCCGGAAGCGCCAGGCCGTCCACAGCATGGCGGCGGCGTCCAGCACGTCGTCGGCGGCGACGCCATAGGGACGGGGCGCCGCGAGAAGGTCACCCGCAGGGTCGCCCGCGCGTTCCAGAAGCGCCGCGCGTTCCGCCTGACCGTCCGGTTGCCGCTTGCGCGACAGGACTGGGTCACCGGCCATCTCGGCAAAGCTGACCTCGGGATGTCCTTCGCGCAGGCGGTCCTGCCCGACCGCGCGCACCACGCGGTCCACCTCGCGCAGCTTCGGGAACAGCATGAAGGTTTGTTTGGGCAGCTTCTTGCCCAACACCTGCGCATTCACGACGGACGCATCGAAGTAGACTATCTCGGCCAAGGCCTGGCGCGCCGACGTCGGGAATACCGAACTCGCCTTTCCCTTCAGCCGCGCCCGCATGGACAGGTCCACATCCCGCGGGTCCGGGCCATCGACCAAACCGTTCGGCATGTCGATCACAGCGAAAGCCGCAAGGTCCTGGACCATCTGCACTTTGGCATCGACCAACTGGCCGGTTACGGTAACAACCGCGACCCAGCCCGCCGGACAGCCGTCCAGTCCGGCAAGTTTCATACAAGCTCCCGCACGTCCGTCAGCCGCCCGGTGATCGCGGCCGCTGCCGCCATCGCGGGGCTCATCAGGTGGGTGCGGCCCTTGTAGCCCTGACGCCCCTCGAAGTTGCGGTTGGACGTGGAGGCGCAGCGTTCGCCCGGGGCCAACTGGTCGGGGTTCATGCCCAGGCACATGGAGCAGCCCGCCATCCGCCAGTCGAAGCCCGCGGCGCGCAGCTTGTCGGCAATGCCTTCCTGTTCGGCCTGCAGCCGCACCAGGCCCGACCCCGGCACGATCATCGCGCGCAGGCCCTCCTTCACGCGGCGGCCCTCCATGATGCGGGCGACCTCGCGCAGGTCCTCGATCCGGCCGTTGGTGCAGGACCCGATGAACACCGTGTCGATCTCGACGTCGGCCAGCCGCTGGCCGGGCGTCAGGCCCATGTAATCCAGCGCGCGCGCCGCGGCCTCGCGCTTGGCCCCTTCGAAATCCTCGGGGCGCGGTACGGTGCCGGTGATCGGCAGCACGTCCTCGGGCGACGTGCCCCAGGTCACCACCGGCGCGATCTCGGCCGCGTCGATCTCGACCACCTTGTCGTACTGCGCGCCCTCGTCCGATTTCAGCGTCTGCCAGTAGGCCATCGCGGCCTCCCATGCGGCGCCCTTGGGCGCGTGCGGCCGACCCATGACATAGGCAAAGGTCTTCTCGTCCGGCGCGATCAGGCCCGCCCGCGCGCCGCCTTCGATCGCCATGTTGCAGACGGTCATCCGCCCTTCCATCGACAGGCCGCGGATCGCCGACCCGGCATACTCGATCACATGCCCCGTCCCGCCCGCGGTCCCCGTCCGCCCGATGATCGTCAGCGTGATGTCCTTGGCGGTAACGCCGGGCGGCAACTCGCCCTCGACCCGCACCAGCATGTTCTTCGATTTCTTCTGGATCAGGGTCTGGGTGGCCAGCACATGTTCCACCTCGGACGTGCCGATGCCATGCGCCAGCGCGCCGAAGGCACCATGCGTCGCCGTATGGCTGTCGCCGCAGACGATGGTCAGGCCCGGCAGCGTCCAGCCCTGCTCGGGACCCACGATATGCACGATCCCCTGCCGCACATCGTCCACGTCATACAGCTCGACCCCGAACTCGCGCGCGTTCTGGCGCAGGGTTTCCACCTGGATCCGGCTCATCTCGTCGTCGATGCGTTCCGCCCGGCGGGCGTCGGTCGGCACGTTGTGGTCGGGCACGGCGACCGTCTTTTCCGGCGCGCGGACGCGGCGACCGGTCATCCGCAGCCCCTCGAACGCCTGGGGACTGGTGACCTCGTGCACCAGATGGCGGTCGATGTAGATCAGACAGGTGCCGTCGGCATCCTGGTGGACGACATGGGCGTCCCAGATCTTGTCATACAGGGTCTTGGGCGTGCCTTGGGTGGACATCGGGGGTCCTTTCCGGGGGATGGGGGGGGTTCGGGATGGGCGACGGCACGCCCCGTCAGGGGCGCACGGATCAGACCAGCGCGGTCGCGGTGCGCTGCGCGCCGAAGAACCGCCAGGGCAGGCGGTCGTGATCGCCGATGTCGAACACGGGTGTCATGCCCTGCCTCATAGGGCCAAGCGCGGGTCCGGGCAAGCGGGCGAAGGTGATCCATCCGCGCCCCTCTCCGCGTATCCCGTCCATGACCGGACACAGCATCACCCGCCGCACGGCTCTCCTGTCGGCGGCAGCCACGGCCGCAGGGGGGCGCGCGATGGGCGAGACTCGGTATCGCGGCTACGAAGGCCCCGCCTATGCGGTCGAGGTGCAGGACGGCGCGTTCGAACTGCGCCGCTACGCACCCCAGATCGTGGCCGAGGTGACGGTGCGGGGCGACCGCCGCACGGCCCTGTCGCGCGGGTTCCGGGTGCTGGCGGGCTACATCTTCGGGGGCAACGAGGGCGGCGCCAAGGTGGCGATGACCGCCCCCGTCGCGCAGGAAC